>DRLF01000396.1 GCA_011051425.1 Thiolapillus brandeum
ATTGCTGCTCACATCTTCACCGTACCAGAGCCCCACCAGCAGAGGAATGCTCAGAGACAGGCTGAAAATCGAGGCCAGCAGCCCGGAGGTACGGGTGACAACGATCAGTTGCATGACTCTTGATCTTTTGCGTACATGGTCGCAAAGCATAGCGCCTGAAAGAAGGAGCAACAACCCGCCACCTTGACCCCGGTCAGGAAAACAAACCAAAACTTATGAGCCCACTGCATGGTGAGCAGGGAGGTGAGATCATTTGCAATGACCGACGGGTAAAACCCATGGAAGATTTTCCCAGATCCTGCCAAACTGCAAAAACCAAGCAATTTTGTAGGATAATTGGCTTTCGACTGACATTTGTTAATGAAGCCACTCCGGATACTGGGCAAAATGCCGTTTTTCGGAAAGTCTGATTCAATTTGGAGTTTCCTTTACGAACTTTAAGTTTCACAACGAGGAGAGAAGCAAATGAAAACCAGGATTCTGATTTCCACGATACTTGCCGCAGGCATCGCCCTGCCCGCCATGGCCGGTAACCAGGAAAACGTCATGGAAGCCCGCAAGGTCATCAAGCAGTTTGCCACCCAGCTAAAGGGCGAGCTGAAAAAGGCAATGAAAGAAGGTGGCCCGGTGAATGCCATCAGCGTCTGCAATGACAAGGCACCCAAGATAACCGACAGCGTGAGCGCCAGCAGCGGCTGGACCATCGCCCGCACCAGCCTCAAGCCCCGCGCCACTGCCAACAGCCCCCTGCCCTGGGAGCGCAAGGTCATGGAAGAGTTCGAGGCGAAAAAAGCTGCCGGCGCCGATCCAAAAACCCTAGACTATTCCGACGTGGTCGAAGAGAACGGCAAAAAGGTGTTCCGTTACATGAAAGCCATCCCCACGGGCAAGGTCTGCCTGAACTGTCATGGTGGTGATAACGTCAAACCTGAAGTCGTCATGCGTCTGAAATCACTGT
The DNA here is from genome assembly GCA_011051425.1 of Thiolapillus brandeum. Classification (GTDB taxonomy): domain Bacteria; phylum Pseudomonadota; class Gammaproteobacteria; order Chromatiales; family Chromatiaceae; genus Thiolapillus; species Thiolapillus brandeum_A. The sequence goes on from DRLF01000396.1 coordinate 959, forward strand.
ACCCCTCAGACCGGGCACGGGGTTTCAAGGAAGGCGACATCCGCGGTGCATTCGTGGTGAAGAAAACCCTCTGATCCCAAAATAATGTCGATGGGGTTGCAGTTCCCGCTGCAACCCCGTCAAAAACATGACCTGGGCGGCAGAATGCTCCAATAACACCGGATTCCAAAAAACATTGTGCTAGCATTCGAGCAGGCTATGCAAATGTGATTGTGGTGAATTCAGGTGCAAAACAGGTTCGATATCTATTTTTCCGGTGAAGTGCTGGAAGGCCGGGATAGCCAGGAAGTCAAAGCAGCGGTCGGCAAACTGTCCAGGCTTTCCGGCGCCAGGCTGGATACCCTGTTCTCGGGTCAGACCAGGCGCATCAAGAAAGACCTGAATGTGGAACAGGCAGGACATTTCCGCGAGGTCTTCCGCAAGGCAGGCGCGGCTGTACAGATCGTTCCCGCGGGTCAGAAGCCTCCGGTTGCCCCGGCGGGTAAATCCACTGCAACACAACCGGAACCGCCTTCCGGCCTGAAGCTCGCACCCATTGGCGCCGAACTCAATACCGAACCACGCGAAGCAGAACACGATGCCATGGCACAGTCCTCCCGGCCTGAACCCAACCTGGAACTCGCTCCTATCGGCCCCGTCCCCGGCGACAAGCCCCCAGCTGAAGCAGACATTGACACCGGGGATTTACAGGCGGCACCTGCCGCCAGTGGTTCACTGGAAGAGTTTGTGGTGCAAAAAGAACCCGTACCCCTGCCGGATATCAGTGGTCTGGAGCTGGTGAAGGACGACAAGCCCATTCAGGAAGACAATCCGGAAGAAGCTGCCCCCATTCCCGACACCAGTCACCTGGAAGCCGAACCCGCCCAGTCAGGCTCTCTCGAGGAATTCACCCAGGAAAAGGAAGCTGTCGAAGTTCCGGATATCAGCAATCTGTCACTGGACCGTTGAAAGCCTGACAAGGAAGCGCCCCAGGGGATGGCGGTTTTCGAAAAGCAGCGGTGTGCGCTGTGCATCATCGGCCAGCCAGACATATAACGGACGGTGCGCCGGCCCCGGCTCCCCCTCCTCCACCGCATCGAAACGCAGTTTCCAGGCCTTGCGCCTGCTCCCGTCCATCATCTCGATGCTGTGTTGTTTCTGCACTTTGACGGTATAGTGATAGAGGTGCTTGCCGTCGGTCACGGGAAACCGGTACACCCTGCCCGTTTCCATTGACAGAGTCCGCACCACCTGCAGCATGGAAAGCCAGTCCTGGAGTCCTTTCCGGAAACCATGCCGCGAGTATTTGTGAAACTCAAAGCGCTCACCGGGCTCCAGCCAGTTTTGCAGCGATACCGGAAACAGCCGTTGCCCCACATACTTGCCCTTGTGGCGGAATCGCAGCATCTGGTGCTGCTCCACATCCACCCAGCTGATCTCATGCTTGGTCCGGGAGGTCTTCTCATACTTCTCCACCGCCAGCATATGCTTTCTCCCGGGTGCATACAGGCTGCGATAGCGCACCCGGAACGGGAAGTGCTCTTCCACGAAGTCATAGGGTTTGGAGGTGACATGCATGGTGGTCTGCAAAACCTTTTCCCCGGAAGGCAAAGCCTTGTACTCGCTGTCCAGCTGAACGGTGGCGATGGGCAGATGCTTCCCGGCGCTGAACGGTCCTTTGTAGCTGGCCTCGTAGTGCAGCGATTCGGCACGCGCCAGGGTACACAGCAGCATCAGGGACAGCACCCACAATACACGCATGGCCGCCTCAGGAATGCGCATCGCCAGGAAAATTCTCCTCAGTCTCGATATCATGCTGAAATTGTGCAAAAGCATCTTCCGGTCCGATCACTACCAGGACATCACCACCGTCCAGTTTGTGCCGTTTGGGATCCGTGGCGAAAATCAGATTGTCTCCGTATTCTCGGTCGACCACACCCAGCACAATCAGATTGTAACGATCACTCAGCGACAGTTCATCCAGATACTTGCCGTGCAGAAAACTCTTCTCGGTCACATGGATTTCAGCAATATCCAGATCCCCCCGGCCAAACACGGTGCGATCCAGGGTTTCCGCGATCAGTGAACGGTGCATATGCTCGTAGATCTTGTAGCCACTGATGCGGTAGGGGTCGATCACCTTGGTCGCACCGGCGGCATACAGACGCACGATTGTATCCCGTACACCGCTGATGGAAACAATGGGAAGGTTCGGAGCGATGGCACGGGCGGAGATCAGCAGGAAAACATTGCTCGCGTCATCATCGAGCAGCGCAAACAGGATGTCCGCACCATCGCCGATACCCACGCGCCTGAGCGCGTCATCGTCCTGCAGATTGATCTGCTCGACGTTGAACCCCCGGGTTCTGGCCTTTTCGACATCGGTCTTGAGATCGTCGACCATCTTGACGGATTCCCCGCGCTCCATGAGCTGACGGGCCACTTCCATACCGACGGGGCAACTTCCCACTACCACCACTTTTTTTGGTGTACTACGCATGTCGACATATCCTTCCGGATTGAAACCACATTCTGTACCAGACAGCCATCATCACATAGCTCATTTCGAATAAGTTGCTGATTTCAGTTTCTGGCGGATATGCAACACACTGTATTTATGCCCGAACACCAGCAGCATATCATCACCCAGCAACACAAAGTCCGCTCCGGGATTGAACTGGAACCGCAATGATTTCAGATCAAAATGACTGCGCACATGGTCACTGCTCCGGTTTGGCGAAGTAATGACGCCGAACAGAATGAGCCGCATGTCTTCCAGGGGAAGCTCTCCGATGGTTTTCCCGTCCATCCAAGAATCACAGGGGACTTTTATGGATTCCAGTGTTATATCGTTCTCTCCCATGACAATATCGTGTATGGCCTCGAAGGCAACCGGCTGACCTACATATTCTCCGGCGATGAGACCCACGATCTTGAACGGCTCCAGGGCATGGTTGGCTCCCGCAAGCATCAGCTTGTTCAGGGTCTGGTGATGATTGGCCCGTGAAATGATCTCGATATTGCTGTCCAGCTGGCGGGCCGACAGTGTGACAAATACGTTGATCACATCGTCACCGGTCAGACAAAGCACCTTTCCCGCCTGCCGGCCGACACCAAGCGTCCGCAGCAGTCCAATACGCTCGGCCTTCCCCTGCACCACAAGATAACCCTGCCGCCGGGCCAGCTGCACGGCTTCTTCATCCCGTTCGATGATCACAAAAGGCAGCTTGTCTCTGGCAAGATACTCGGCCACGACCTGCCCGATCCTGCCGAACCCGCAAATAACCGTGTAACCGCGCTCCTTTTCCAGCAGCATGGCCACGCGCCGGTCCCGCACCTCACCCATCTTTTCCTGAAATGCGGAAACGATGATGGAGGTGAAAAACGAGATCACCCCCAATCCACTCACGATCAGCACCATGGTGACCATGCGGCCCTCCACGGTGTGGGGTGTGATGTCGCCGTAGCCCACGGTGGAAATGGTCACCAGCGCCCAGTAGATACTTTCGAAAAAACCTTCTACATGTCCGCCGGCCTGAGGAGATTCAAACAGGTAGATCGCAGAGGACGCCACCAGCAGCACGAACATGAGGAACCCGAACAGGGTGACCAGTTCGACGCGTTTCTCCTGCAGTATCGATCCGAACTGCTGCATGCTCTGCGCATAGCGGAAGACCTTGAACAGCCGAAAAAGCAGAAACAGGCGCAGGATACGCAACGCACGATAACTCGGGAGGATGGCAAGCAGGTCGATAATGGCCATGGGTGAACTGATATAGCGCCACTTGCTGCGGAATACCGACCGAAATGCCTTGGACAGCCGGAACGGCTCATTGATCAGTTCACTTTTTTCGTATTCTTCCAGCACGACCTTGTGCACATCGTCATACACCCACAACCGCCCCAGGTATTCCAGAATAAAAAAAACCAGGACTGCATTCTCGAACCAGCCGGCCCAGGCTCCAAGATGGTGCTTGACGCTGAAGAGCAGAACAAAGACACTGCTGATAACCATCAGCATCATGAAGATATCGAAATAGGGGCGAATACTCGAATGGGGATTTTCCAGAAGATCGTATACAGCCCTTTTTTTGCGCTGATAGCGCTCAGACTCTTCCAGCTCATAGGCGGTCTGGATCACATAATCTGTAATACTCATGGCGCTGCAGCCACCTCCAGCCGCTCGGTTTCCGCCAGTTGAACCTGACGGCCATCCACCGTAACAAAACGGCGCTCCTGCAATTCACCCCGATACACTTTGTAATTGCTGACTCTGCCGGAACCGCTGTCGATCACCTGTACCTGCATGATTTGGTGGCTATCCCGCCAATTGAGGTAGATAATCACAGCCGTGCCTGCCAGCATCAGAACGATAACTGCTATCGCCAGCACCTTTATCCAGGGTCGTCCGGTCTTCTTTACGGGCAGGGGAGCCGGCTTTCTCGCCGGGCGATCCCGAAATCGGACCATGGCAAAAACCACTGCGATCACGGCCAGCGTAAAAAGTATTTTTGTCAGCATGTACCAACCGGAAATTCCTTTGCTATCATGGACTCAAAGTAACACCATTCAACACATATGAAAACTATCCCTCTGCTGATTCTTGTGCTGTTCCTCCTTGCGGGCTGCAGTGGGCCGGAAAAACCCACAGTCACGCTCTATCTCGCCATGCAGCGGGGTGATATCGAACAGATCGAACGCCACATCGCCTGGGGTTCGGACATGAACCGGCTGAACCGGGACGGCTATGCTCCCCTGCACGTGGCCGTGCGCAATGGCCGGCTCGCCATCACCCGTCTGCTGATCAAACATGGCGTCGACATCGACCGCAAGGATGTCCGGGGTCACACCGCCATCTACCATGCCATCTTTACCGCCAACCCGCGCATTGCCGACCTGCTGCTCAAGGCAGGCGCCACCCTGGAGGCCACACCCATGCTGCTCGAACTGGCGCAGCAGGGAATCAGCGAACGTGAGGCGGTTCGCTATCTGGTCGATCACGGCGCCAATCTCGAGGCCCGGGATGACAGGGGCGATACAGCGCTGCTGATCGCCATCCGCCAGGGCAACCACAAGCTGGCAAAACACCTGGTCAACTTCGGTGCCGATGTCACCGTAACCGATGCCAGCGGGCAATCTGCACTGCAGATTGCAAAATCCCTGAATTTGAGCGATATTGCGCTGCTTCTGAAGCGCAACGGCGCCACCTGAGGAGAAACAACCCATGGCAAGCACACCCGACGAAATCAGCATCAGTTACAAAGAAGGCGACCTAGAGCTGGTCAAGGAACTGGACAAGCAAATCCTCACCAAAGGCGCCTGGACCACCATCATTTTCCGCTACCAGGACTGGAACAACGCCAAGCAGGAATACGGTCCGGAGAAGTACACCATTCGCCGCTACCAGAAGCGCAACGGCGAGTACATGGCAAAATCCAAGTTCAACATATCCAGCAAGGATCAGGCACGCAAGATCATCGAAGCACTCAAACACTGGACCGATGACTGACCGGCCTCCTATCCGCTCATGAACACGCAGGAACTGGAATACAGCGCCATCATCATGGGGCTGTTGGGTGGTCTTGCCATTTTCCTGTATGGCATGGAACTGCTTACCAATGCCCTGAAGGCAAGCACCGGCAGCCGCCTCAAGACCCTGCTGGCGCGCATGACCACCAACCGTTTCAAGGGTGTAGTCGCCGGCGCCCTGGTTACGGCTATCATCCAGTCCTCTTCGGTCACCACGGTACTCGTCGTTGGCTTTGTCTCTGCCGGTCTGATGCACCTGAGCCAGACCATTCCCATCATCATGGGCGCCAGTATCGGCACCACCATCACCGCCCAGATCATCGCCTTCAAGATCACGCATTTTGCCCTGCTGTTCATCGCGCTGGGCTTTGCCATGCAGTTCCTGAGCAGGAACGAAGTACTGCAGCGTACCGGCACCATGATCTTCGGATTCGGCATGATTTTCTTCGGCATGAGCCTCATGGGTGACGCCACCTCTCCGCTGCGGGACTACCCGCCATTCATCCAGTTCCTGCAGGAAATGAAACACCCGCTGTACGGCATTCTGGCCAGTGCAGCTTTCACTGCAGTGGTACAGAGTTCATCCGCCACCACCGGCGTGATCATCGTCCTCGCCACCCAGGGCCTGATAACACTCGACCAGGGCATAGCGCTGGTCTTCGGCGCCAATATCGGCACTTGCGTTACCGCCCTGCTGGCGGCCATCGGAAAATCAAGGGAAGCCTTGCGCGCTGCCATGGTGCATATCACCTTCAATACCCTGGGAGTTTTTGTCTGGTTCTGGTTCATCCCCGAATTTGCGGCACTGATCCGCAGTATCTCGCCACAGCATGCCGATCTGGAAGGCATAAAACGCCTGGCAGCGGAAACTCCCCGGCAGATCGCCAACGCCCACACCCTGTTCAACGTGGGCAACACCCTGCTGTTCATCGGTTTCACGCCCTGGTTTGCAAAAATGGTGACCTGGATGGTGCCAGTGACCGAGGAGGAAAAAGCAGGCAAGGTGGTGCCCAAATACCTGGATGAAACCCTGCTGGACACGCCTGCACTCGCCCTCGACCGTGTACGCATGGAACTGGGGCGCATGGCCGAGCGGGTACTGCCCATGTTGCGCAAGGGCGTGAAGCTGGCCATGGACGGCACATCGGAAGAACTGTCCGAGCTGAACCGCATGGACAGTGAAATCGGCATGCTGCACGGTCCCATCCTGGACTACCTGCAGCAGTTGTCCAAAGGCGATCTCAGCACCCGTGAAGTCGAACTGGCCCATCATTACCTGGCTATCGCCTCCTATTACGAGAACATCGGCGACAGTCTGAAACTGCATCTCATTCACCTGGGGCGCAAACGCGTCAGAGAAGGCCTGGTAGTGGGGGAAAAGACCCGCGAACTCATCGACAACCTGGTGGACGAACTGATCCGGCTGCTGGAAAAAGCCACCCAGGCGGTGACCCGCATGGACCGGAAACCTGCCAGGAAAGTCGTCAAGGCCAAGAACAGGATCAACCAGCTCGTCAGCGAGATAGAGCGTCACATCGTGCGCCGCATCACCGCAGATGCACCCTCCCGTCGCCTGACCTACCAGACCGAGACCGAGCTGCTCGAATCTCTGAAACGCGTCTACTATTTTACCAAGCGCATCAGCAAGGAAGTGCTGATGTCAGAGCAGGCCACACAGAAAGAGGCTGCCTAGCGGTACATGCTTCACCGCTGGACCGGCGGTCCGGCAGTCTGCCACTTACCTTATCGAGGAAAACACCACGGCAGGGGCAGTACCTTCAGCAGACTACGACCGGTTCAGAATCCGATTTCCTGCGGCCAGTCCAGTAAGGCGTCCACCAGCTGACGCTGTTCTTCCGTGAGCTCAGGATCAATCACCATGCGGGACAATTGGCGGCGGTATTCCGCAAGGGTGATGCTGCCTCCCCCTGCCGGATCGGTAAGACGGATCCTGCGGTATTCCTCCCAACGCTGCCGTTCATCCGTACTCAGGGTCTGTGGCCAGTTCCTTGCACGATAGCGGAAAAGCAGCTCGGGCAGACGGACATCCTCGAATGCAGGATGCAGCTTGGACAGTTCTTCGGGACTGCTGCGCAACACCTGCTCACACAGGCGCCGGTCGTTGTTTGAAAGGAAGCCGCCGTACAGATTCTGATCCGGGTCTGTCGTCTCCTCGAAATGGCGCTCGCCAAACACCTGCTGAATCTTTTTCTGCAACTCCGGGGCATTATGTATTGCCTGCAGGTGTCGCTGCTCCAATACAGAATCAAGTGCCCATTCCTCACGCGCGGCATCTGTC
>DRLF01000397.1 GCA_011051425.1 Thiolapillus brandeum
CGCTGGCGGTTCCTGAACCCCGGACAATGGCCGAACCCTGGGCAGTACCGCTGCCTTTTATCCAGCCATTTCCCTGTACTCCCCGGGCTACTCCTGAGAAAGCTGCTGTTGCAGAGAGTGTCAGTGCCAGCATTGAGGTCAGTGTTACTAGTGCTTTGTTCATGATCGTACTCCTGTATGGACAGTTTTTAGGGGGATGGGGTTTGTGCCCCGCTCATCACATAAAATGCGTGACAGGAGATTTGGTTGACACGAAGTGAATTTTTTATGGCAAAGGATCCGAATACTGCAGGGGGCCTTTGCATGATCAGGGGGAGGTGGCAGATGTTACCTGAAGTTTTGCGCCCCTCTCGATGTGAATTCCTGTGCTGAAAAACGTTACCGGAGAAACCAGGAAAACTTCTGCCCCGGGCTTTATCGCCACATCGGGTCCAACGGTGAGCGAGACCTGGGCAACACAAGTCGTTCTGGTGCCTGTACCGAAAGTGCGGTTCGAAATTTCCACCAGGTCTCCGGAGCAGTCGACAGGTAAGAACTCATCTGCACCGATGTCCGGCGCTGCGCCGGCCGGGCGAAGCTCGCCATCGATATCATCGGTTACCTCTGCCAGTATGGAGGCCTGATCGATGGCGTCCGCCGCTGAAGGCAGCAGATGGAGGTCACCATTGCTGCCGTCGGCAAACATTGCCAGAGGTGCCTGCACGATATTGTTTTCCAGTATGGCGCTGCCTCCCCTGTCCCGGAGGTTGTGGCTGACGATGTTGTTCCGAATCTCAACCCTGGTGTTGTCGAATCGCCATTCAACAGACGAGAAGGGGGCGTCTGTTGATGCAACGGTGTTGTTCAGCACTTTTGCGCCACATGCCTGCCACAGGCAGATGCCGCAGTCGAAACCGTAGTCGGAAGCGAAAAGTGGTGTTTCATTGGCAAAGACAAAGTTGTTGCGGATGATACCGTCGTAGTGGTCAACATAAGCGCTGGCAGCTTCCGGGCAAGGGGTATCGGGATAAGTGCGGGCCGCGCCGCTGGTGGCCAGACCAAAACCAATGCCCCGTGCATTGTTGTTCAGTGTATTGCGTTCCACCAGCGTGCCGCGGCTGCCACGCCACAGATGAATCCCGTGTTCGGATAGCCCGCTTTCACACCAGAATCCTTCGATGACGTTGTCACGGATAACCCAGTCCTTTGCCTGATGCGCATCGATGCCCCCGGTATAGCAGTTATTGCGGATATGGGGGCGGCCCGTATCCGTCAACGCGATGTGTGAGCAGGCGATGACGCCTTCATCCGGATAAAAACCTGTAGCGGTGGGGTTGATCTTTATCGCCTGCTCGCCAGGATCAATGATCCTGACATTGTAGATGAGCGTGTTTCTGGTGTCGGTGGTGCCGGTCGACATGACATGGATAGGATGATCACGTGCTTCACGCAGGGTGATGTCGGCGATGGTTACGCTGGATGCAACAATCTGGATGATTTCTGTGGTCTGGTAGTTGCCGTCCAGCACGACGGCATTGCGGTTGCCGCTGGTGGAGCGCAGGGTGATATTCGGGACGCTGATACGCAGATAGGCACCATCAAGATTGTAGATGCCGTCGGCAATCGATACGGTGTCTCCGGCCAGTGCATTGTTCACTGCGCTTTGCAGGCTGGAAACGCTGTCTACATAGACGATATTGCCATCGGGTGGCGGTAGTGGGTTGCAGGTCGCTGCAGATGCCGGCTGCAGAAAAGCAACTATTGCCCCACCCCAAAACAGCAGGCTGATGCCCAGTCGTATAAAACGCAGTTGTTTCATTCTCGGATCCTGTGCCAGTGAACTGAAATACCGCTGACATTATCCCCGGTTTTTATTCTTCTTTTTTGGGACAGGCGTTTTCTTTTTGGAATACTTTACAGGCAGACAGTCGCCTTGCCTGTCTCTGAAAATCTGTATGACCTGTCGGATACAGGAAAGACCGCCCAGCGCCAGAGATCTGATCTTGCGGTATGCTGTTCTTTTTACAGGAAAACCGATATGCGTATTCCCACTCTGGGCTCCGACCCTCATCTGGCTGATGTGTTCAGGGCATTTCCGGAAACGGTTCGGCCGTTGCTGGAATACCACGATCTGCTGTTGCGCGGTCCATCTCCCCTGACCGTGGGTGAACGTGAGCTGATCGCAGCCTATGTTTCCGGTCTCAATGCCTGCGACTTCTGTTCCGGCGCTCACCAGATCATCGCGGAGGCAGCAGGCATCGACGCGGCGGTTTTTCAAGAACTGCTCGATGATGTTGATACCGCACCTGTCAGCGAGGCGCTCAAGCCTGTCTTTCACTATGTGCGTACCCTGACACTGTCTCCTGCCAGGACTACAGATACCCAGACCCAGGCCATTCGCGATGCGGGATGGGATGATCGTGCCATCCACGATGCCGTTGCGGTTTGTGGCCTGTTCAATCTCATGAACAGGCTGGTCGAAGGTATGGGCGTGAAAAGCAGCGAGGCCGTACGCAGCAGCCAGAAACAGCGCAACCAGACTGTCAGCTCAACCCAGTACCGGGATTTTGGAAAGATGCTGGGCATCGAATGACGGAGGGGATGGCAAGGCCCGGCAAAAGCGCGGCTCTGCCTTGTGTTTCAATGCTATACGGTTTTCTGAACCACCCTGTTTCTGCCGCTTTGCTTCGCCCGGTACATGAGACGGTCTGCTTCTCTGTGAATCTGTTTGACGTCGATCAGAGAACCGCGGATAGATAAAAGCCCTGTCGAAATGGTCAGCTGGCTGTCATTATTGCCTTCAGGGGATGCAGGCTGTGTGGCGATGTCGGTGCGGATCTTTTCGGCCAGGCGCCGGGCATCGGATGTGCTGGAGGTCAGGTACAGCGCACAGAACTCCTCACCACCAATGCGAAACACATTGCCCCCGGTCTGCTCCAGATTCTTTTGAATGGTGATTGCGACGCATTTCAATGCCTCGTCGCCAGCGGGATGACCATGAGCGTCGTTGTAGTCTTTGAAGTGATCGATATCGATGATGGCGACATTCAGCAGGGTATCTGCGGGCCTGTCCTGCTTCAGCAGTTCGGGAAACGCTGAATCAAGTTTTCGCCGGTTGAATACGCCTGTCAGGGCATCATGGTAGGACAGGGATTCCAGGTCGGCGTTTTTCTTTTCGAGGCGGGTAATGTCGAGCATGATGCCCACCAGTCCCACCGCCTTGCCTGACGCGTTGACGATAGTGGACTTGTAAAACTGGTAAATTCTTTCCTTCCCGTCCGAGCACCTGACTGTGCTCTTGTACACCTGTGTTCCCGGATTCTCTAACAGCTCCAGGTCTTTTTCACGATAGACCTGTGCCAGCTGGTGAGGTATTTCGTCAGGCAGGTCGAAAAGGGACTTGTCGAGGATCTGTTCCTTGTGCAAGCCGAGAATGTCTCTGGAGAAAGCTTCGTTACAGTGCCTGTAAATGCCTTCGTGATCCTTGTGAAAGATGGGGCTGGGTATCGTGTCGATCAGAATCTTGAGAAATTGCCTCTCCTCAAATATCTGATTGCTCAGGATATCCGCAGTCCGGGCCTTTTGCTCGAGATCGGCCAGTTTTTTCCTGAGCTCTTCGTAAGAGGGTTCTTTATTCATGTGCAGACGACCAGTTCATATTGTTGAAGTCTACCTGTAAATACAAGCCGATACTTTCTTTAAAGCAAACAGTGTGAACAATGGCCGCCGAATAATCCTTTTTTTCAGCAGCCTGCTAAAGCGTTGATGCCACTTTGTTGCGACCGCTGCGTTTGGCGTGATACAGCCGCGTATCCGCCAGTTGCAACACAGCTTCCATTTTTGTTTCTTCAGAGCGATGGGCGATGCCGATGCTGACAGTCACCTTCAGTTCCTTGGCCAGATCAGACCAGTGATATGTTTCGAACCTGTGGCGTAGCTGCTCAGCCTGCGCTCGGGTGTCCTGCAAGTCTGTATCCGGTAGCAATATGACGAATTCCTCACCGCCAAAACGTGCCGCTACTGCATCGGTTGGACAAAAGTCCCGGAGGAGGCTCCCGCAGTGACGCAACACCTCATCGCCGGTCGCATGTGAGTAACGGTCGTTGATCAGTTTGAAATAGTCGATATCGATAATCATCAACGACATCTGTGTCTGATGCGATTTCGCCTCCATTTCCTGCTGCAAATACCACCGGTTGGCCAGGCCGGTCAGATAGTCGTGATGGCTTATGTTTTCCAGCTCCGCATTTCGCAAACGCAGCATTTCCTTTTCGGCTTCAGCCACACGCAGCTCCCAGGTGGTGGTGATGGCACGCAGTTTCTGTGCCACCTTGGCTCCCTTGAATTTCTCAGCCAACCCGTCGTAGTCTGAAAGATGTTTATAGGCTTTTTCATAGTCGCCTTTGCTGGCATATGCCTGTGACAGCAGCTTCCGGGCCCTAAGAACAAGCTCATCTGCGGCGGTAGTGCTGGTCAATTCTTCCACTTCCCGCAAACGTAGCAGTGCCTGATCGGCATCATCACGCAGCAAATGATATTCAGCCAGCTGCAGTATCAGACCCGC
>DRLF01000398.1 GCA_011051425.1 Thiolapillus brandeum
CCATGTGTAGGGCACACTACCACCAGTGGGCATGAAACTTCCATCGGTGACATACAGGTTGTCTATTTCATGGACGCGGCAATTGGCATCCAGTACAGATTTGTTTGGATCTGTACCGAAGCGACAAGTTCCCGCCAGCAGGTTCGTGGGCGGCGCGCCCGAAGCAAAGGAAATCACATCTTCCGCACCGATGGCCTTGAGCATTTCAGCGCCCTTGGCCGCCAGATACCAGCCCACTTTGAGGTTCTGTACATGAAAACCGGCGCGGATTCTGGCTACCGGCATACCCCATTTGTCCTTTTTCGAGGCATCCAGAGTGACAAAACTGTCATCGATGGGCAACCAGTCGCAGAAAGCCTCGATCTTGAGAGGCACCGCGTCACGAAACAGGTGCTCCAGGTTGCGCTTCAGGGGCTTTCCCCAGACCAGCCCGTGATCGCCATCCAGGTGGCGGGCCGCCCGCAGGGTGGGGCTGGGGTGTACATGCACGAAGTCGATGGTGCCACCCTTCTGACGGGGACCAAAGGCCTTGTCGTCGATGATATACCAGTCCTGCAGAGCGCGGTTGATGAAGAAGCCGGTCTGCGCCAGTTCCTGTGCCTTTGACTGGCTGAATTTTGCGTAGGGGAGATTGCCGGAACCGGCGCCACCGCCGGCAAACAGCAGGTTCTTCCCCACCAGGCCGTTGGTGTTGGCCAGCCCCCTGGGAAATTTCGGGCCGGTGGACCGCAACAGCAGTCTGGCACTCTCGATGGCCTGGCAGGCCACCACGTAGATCCTGGCATCGATCTGCTGCAAGCTGCCTGCCTTGTCGAAATACTCCACACCGGTGATCTTTCCCCCGGCATCCGTCATGATGCGTTTCACCAGGGAATGGGGCCGCACCTCGCAATGGCCAGTGGCAACGGCCTTTTCCAGCAGCGCCACCCTGGCGCTGCCCTTGGCACCGGTGGAACAGCCCGTGCTGCCGCAGTAGCCGCCGTTGTAGGCACAGCTGTTGCGCCCTTTTTCAGGCCGGGAAAGTATGGCTCTGGGTGTGGGAAAGGGGTGATATCCGAGTTTCTTGCCCGCTGCATCCAGCATCCCCGCCACCGGGTGCTCCTTCAGGGGGGGATAAGGGAAACCGGCGCTGCTGCGCGGTTCCGCATGGGGATGATCCCGCAGGGTACCGGAGACACCCACTTCGTGTTCTACACGGGTGTAATAAGGTTCCAGATCCTCATAGCTGATGGGCCAGTCGGCAATGTTGGCACCTTCGACCGGACCGAACTCGGACAGCAAACGAAAATCCACCGGCTTGAGACGGTGGAAATAGCCGCTCATGAAGTTGCTGGAACCGCCCACGCAGTTGCCGTTCCAGAAATTCCAGCGGCCATGATCTGTCGTTTGTGCCTGCCAGCCGCCATCATCGTCTTCGAGTTCGATAATATGCGGTTCTTCCCTGCGATCCGGCTTGTAGGCCTCGCGCAGGCAGCAGGCCAATTCATCCTTGTAGAAATCATCCGTGCCAAACCAGGGCCCTCTTTCCAGCACCAGCACCGAAAGACCGGCACGGGCCAGGGTGAGCGCCACGGGCGAGCCACCGGCGCCGCTGCCGATGACACAGGCATCGTAATCATGGCTCACAGCAGGAAATACCTCTTGTCCGCCGGCGGGCGTTTGTAGCCGGGTCTGTGGGCCAGCCACTTCCAGCCGATACCGCCGGGATTGCCGCCATACACCGGATCGGTGAGGGTGGCTTCGAGAACATAGGTCAGCACCTCGCGCAGCCAGTCCTGCCCGTGAGGCTGGGCTTCCAGCTTTCTGAGCAGTTGTTCTTTCTGCTCGATTGCCAGCGATGGAAAACCTCCCCCGTATTCCTTGCTGCTCAGGGACATCACGGAAACCACGCCCCTGCGGATGAAATCCCGCGTGGCCTTTTCGAGAGAGGGATCTGACAGCACCCACTGGAGATAAGGCGCAGCATTGACATCAGCCGCACCGGGAGCGTTGGCTTCGGAAGGGAACAGGTGTGCCTGCACCGCCGCCATCACCTGCCATTGGGCGGCATCCATGCCTGTGGCCTTGAGCCGGATGGCCGAAAAATCCGGCACCCAGCTTTTTGCATGAACAGGCGATACGCTGCCGGCCAGAGCAGCGCTCACGCTCCAGCCAAGAAACTGGCGACGTCTCACAGTTTGCCTTCCCTGTGTTCCTGCACCACCGCCTGCAACATCCATTCCATCCATTGGGGTTTCATGTAGCCGCGCCTGCGCATCAGCTCCTTGCCCCCGGCATCCATGATGATGACCGCCGGCCGACCGTACTGGCGGTAACGCTCCGCCAGCTCCGGGGCTTTCTCGTCCACGATCTGAATGGGCACGTAATCCTGCTCGATGACAGCCAGCACTTTGGCGTCCTGCCAGGTGGTGGCATCCATTTTTTTGCAATAGGCACACCATTCGGCGCTGAGATCCACCAGAACCAGTTTGTTTTCCACTTTTGCCTGATCAAAGGCAGCATCCGACCAGTCTTTCCAGGGCACAGATCCATCCGCCAGCGCCATGGAC
>DRLF01000399.1 GCA_011051425.1 Thiolapillus brandeum
CCCTGAACCACATGCTCCATGGCCTCGCGGATTTTGTCCCAGTTTGCCTGCCTGATGACAGGAATGATATGGGCCTTCTTTTCCGTGGCCTTCACCTCACCGGTACTCTCATCCACGATCTCGTCCACCAGCTGGGGCTGCATGTAGACGCCACCGTTGGCTATCGCGGCCGTGGCTGCCGCCAGCTGCAGGGGCGTGGCCTCGAAAGACCCCTGGCCGATGCCGATGATGACGGTCTCGCCGGGAAACCACACCTGCTTGTAGCGCCTGCGCTTCCATTCGCGGGAAGGCCGGATGCCGGTGCGCTCACCCACCAAGTCGATACCGGTCTTTTCACCGAAGCGGAACTGCTTGAGATACTGCTGCAGCTTATCGATGCCGATCTCATGGGCCAGCTGGTAAAAGAACACGTCGCAGGACTGGGTGACGGCCGCATCCACGTCCATGGGACCGTGGCCGCCCTTTTTCCAGTCGCGGTATTTGTGATCATGCCCCGGCAGCTGAAAAAAGCCCGGGCAGTATTTCTTTTCCTTGGCATCGATGAAGCCCAGCTCCAGCCCGGCCAGCCCCATGAAAGGCTTGACGGTGGAACCCGGCGGATAGGCGCCCTGCAGCGCCCGGTTGAACAGGGGGTTGTTCGGGTCCTGCCGCAACGCCTGGTAGGCCTTCGAACTGATACCTTCCACGAAGGGATTGGAATCGTAGCCCGGCTTGCTGACCATGGCCAGCACACCACCGGTCTTGGGATCGATGGCCACCACCGCACCGTTCACATCCCCCAGGGCATCCATAGCCACCCGCTGCAGATCGATATCGATGTTCAGACGCAGGCTGCGGCCAGGCTGGGGCGGGGTTTCCTGCAGCACCCGCACCGCCTTACCCAGGGCGTTGACCTCCACCTGCTGCAGCCCCACCCTGCCATGGAGTACATCCTCGTAGGATTTTTCCACCCCGGTCTTGCCGATATAGGTGGTGCCCGCGTAGTTCGAGGCATCGATGGTTTTCAGGTCCTGGAGGCTGATACGGCCCACATAGCCCACCACATGGGCCATGAGATCTTTCATCGGGTAGGTGCGCGTGAGGCGCGCCTTGATGGAAACACCGGGAAACTTGTAGCGATTGACCGCGAACAGGGCGGCTTCTTCCTGAGAAATGTCCAGTTTGATAGGAATGCTCTCGAAGCGCCGTTTCTGGCGTTTGAGCTTGTAGAAGCGTTCCCGGTCAGCCGGGCGGATCTCGATCAGCTCCTCCAGCCCGGCCAGGGTCTTGTCCAGATCCGGCACCACTTCGGGGATGATCTCCAGATTGAAGGCCGGCCGGTTGAGTGCCAGCAGGCGGTTCTTGCGGTCATAGATCAGCCCCCGCGTGGGCGGCAGGGGTATCAGCTTGACCCGGTTGTCCTGGGCAAGCGTGGTGAAATGGTCGTGATCGATGATCTGCAGATACACCATGCGCCCGACGATGCTGCCCAGCAGGATGAGCACCACCAGTCCGGCGACAATGGCGCGATGGGTAAACAGCCTGCCTTCGCGGCGATAATCCTTGAAATCCAGATTACCGGACATGGAAACGCCGTCTCAGATCCCGGAAGATGATGAACAGCCACGGCCAGATCAGGCCACCCAGCAGGGGCGCCGCCCAGGATTCGAGCATGGCTGCGGGCCGTCCGATGGTGCCGTCCACCCACACGAACAGCAGCCGGTCGACGTACAGCAGCAGCGCAACGAAAACCGATTGCTGCCACAGGGGAAACACCCGCACCCGTTTGTGCGTCTTTACGGTGATGAAGCTGATCACCGACAGGCCAAAGGCATGTTGTCCCAGCAGGGTGCCGGTAAGAATATCCAGCAGCAGCCCGACGAAGAAGCCGATACCGACCCCCACCCGTTCGGGCAGGGCCATGCACCAGTAGATCAGCACCAGCGCCGCCCACTGCAGCCGGAAATACTGCAGATTCTCCGGCATGGGCATCACGCTCAGCACCAGGCTGATCAGCAGGGTAATGGCGATGGTGGTCCTGCCATGTGGGACTTCGGGGCTCATGGCGCTGTGGTCTCCGTTTCCGGCACGGCTTTTTCCGCGGCAGGCGCTGCCTGCTCTTCTTCAGGAAATTCCGGAGGAACATTCACTTCCCAGACCAGCAGCGCTTCCCGGGTACGGTCGAGCTGGGCCAGTGGCCTGGCGAGTACCGTGGCAAAGGGCTTGCCCGGCTGGCGTTTCACCGCCGTTACCCTGGCCACGGGATAGCCCGGGGGAAACTTGCCACCCAGGCCGGAGGTGACCAGCAGATCATCGGGGCGGATGTCCGCGTTGTTGGGAAGATAGGGCATTTCCAGCTTGTTGATGCTGCCGGTACCCACGGCCACGGTGCGCAATCCGTTGCGCAGCACCTGCACGGGCAGGGAATGTTCCACGTCGGTGATCAGCAGCACCGTGGCGTTCAGAGGGCTGACATGCACCACCTGCCCCATCACCGCGTGTGCATCGAGCACCGCCTGCCCTTCGAACACCCCGGAATTGCTGCCCTTGTCGATGACGATCTGCTGACGGAAAGGGTCCAGATCCATGGCGGAAAGCTCCGCCACCAGCACCCGGTTGCCGATCTTGTAGGCGGAACCCAGCAGGTCGCGCAGCCGTTCGTTCTCGGCCTGCAGCGCGGCCAGCTGCTGCAGTTCGGCCTTGAGTTTGAGGTTTTCCCGGTTGAGACGCCGGTTGGACTGCTGCAGATCATCGCGGGTCTGCAGGGTTTCCGTCAGCCATCTGCCGATACTGCTGGGGGCTTCGGCCAGAAACTGTATGGGGTAGGTGAGCACGGAGAGGGTGCTGCGCAGGGTTTCCGTCTGGTGGAAACGGTGATCCATCACCATCAGCAGGATGGAAAGGATCATTGCCCCGATGACACGGGCGCCCTGGGAAGGTCCTTCGGCAAAAATGAACTTGATGACAGGGCTCCTTGTGCTGCGTTATTCCATACCCGTGGAAAGGCGGTTACTCGACGCTGAAAAAGTCCCCGGCCTTTTCGTCCATCAGTTCCAGCGCCCGGCCCCCACCACGCGCCACGCAAGTCATGGGATCTTCGGCCACGATGACCGGCAGACCGGTTTCCTCTTCCAGCAGGCGGTCCAGTCCCTTGAGCAGCGCACCACCGCCGGTGAGCACGATGCCGCGCTCGGCCACGTCGGCCCCCAGTTCCGGCGGCGTCTGCTCCAGCGCCTTGCGTACCGCATCCACGATGCCGGACAGGGGTTCCTGCAGCGCTTCGAGAATCTCGTTGCTGTTCAGCGTGAAGCTGCGCGGAATGCCCTCGGCCAGGTTGCGGCCCTTGACCTCGATCTCCTGCACTTCGTTCTCGGGCCAGGCGCTGGCCACCTTGTGCTTGATGGTTTCTGCCGTCGCTTCACCGATGAGGCTGCCGTAGTTGCGGCGCACATAGTTGATGATGGCTTCGTCGAACTTGTCGCCGCCGATACGCACGGAATTGGCATACACGATGCCGTTGAGCGAGATGATGGCCACTTCGGAAGTACCGCCACCAATGTCCAGGATCATGGAACCGCGGGCCTCGTCCACGGGCAGGCTGGCGCCGATGGCCGCCGCCATGGGCTCTTCGATGAGATATACCTCGCGGGCGCCCGCACCGGCAGCCGATTCCTTGATTGCCCGGCGCTCCACCTGGGTGGAACCGCAGGGAACGCAGATCAGCACCCGCGGGCTGGGGCGGATCAGGCGTGACTCATGCACCTTGTGAATGAAGTACTGCAGCATCTTCTCGGTCACGGTGAAATCGGCGATCACGCCGTCTTTCATGGGACGGATGGCGGTGATATTGGTCGGCGTGCGGCCAAGCATCTTTTTCGCATCCTCGCCCACGGCGGCCACGGCCTTCATGCCCCGGCCACGGTCCTCGCGAATGGCGACCACGGACGGCTCGTTGAGCACGATGCCGCGATCACGCGCATAAATAAGGGTGTTGGCGGTGCCCAGATCGATGGACAGGTCGTTGGAGAAAAAGCCGCGAAGACGTCTGAAAAGCATGGAGTAGATCCGTTATCCCGGTCTGCTTGCCGGTTGTGAGTTTGGAGGAGAAACCAGGGAAACAGCCAGGGCCTTTCCCGATTCAAGAGCGGTAATCTATCAACTGTAGCCACCTTTGGGCAAGAGCTGTATTCCCCGCGAACCGCCCCCTTTGTGTGATGAACCTCCTAGTCTGTTGATTTACCGCCGGTATTCACGCCGGACAGGCCGCAATCTGCTCCCGGTTTTTTTCCACGGGCCGTTTTTTCACGCGGGTTCAGCGTGTAAATCCGGCCCGTTTTATGCTAGTTTTGCCTCCTTTGATGCACCGCTGTGGATAAACGCATGGATCTGGAACCCGAAGAAGTTGAAAAAATCGCCCATCTGGCCCGCATCGCGGTTGCCGCTGACGAGCTCGATGCGCTGAATACCGAACTGTCCGGCATTCTCGGCCTGGTGGAACGCATGGCCGAACTGGACACCAGCGACATCGTGCCCATGGCGCACCCCCTGGACATGCCTCAGCGCCTGCGCCCGGACGTGGTCACGGAAGAAAACCACCGCGACGCCTACCAGGCTGTGGCGCCCGCCACGGCCAACGGCCTGTATCTTGTCCCCAGAGTGATTGAATGATGAGTGATCTGCACCTCAAGTCCATCGCCGAGCTGTCTGCGGGTCTGCAGGCGGGTGATTTCAGCAGTGTGGAGCTCACGCAGCATTTCCTGGACCGCATCGAACGGTTCGATGGCGAACTGAATGCGCTGGTCACCCTGACGAAAGATCAGGCGCTGGCCCAGGCCGAAGCGGCGGACGCGCGCATCAGGTCCGGCAATGCCGGCCCGTTGACGGGCATCCCCATCCTGCACAAGGACATCTTCTGCACCGAAGGCGTGAAAACCAGCTGCGGTTCACGCATGCTGGACAACTTCATCTCTCCCTACGACGCCACAGTCGTCACCCGCCTCAAGGACGCCGGCGTGGTCATGCTGGGCAAGACCAACATGGACGAGTTCGCCATGGGCTCTTCCAATGAAACCAGCTTCTACGGCCCGGTGAAAAACCCCTGGGATACCGAACGTGTGCCCGGCGGCTCTTCCGGCGGCTCGGCTGCCGGCGTGGCAGCACGCCTGGGCGTGGCCGCCACCGGCACGGACACCGGTGGCTCCATCCGCCAGCCCGCCGCCCTGTGCGGCATCACCGGCCTCAAACCCACCTACGGGCGGGTATCGCGCTATGGCATGATTGCCTTCGCCTCCAGCCTGGACCAGGCCGGCCCCATGACCCGCAGCGCGGAAGATGCCGCCTACCTGCTGGCCGCCATGGCCGGATTCGACGAGCGCGACTCCACCAGCGTGGATCGCCCGGTGGACGACTATGTCGGTCAGCTCAACCAGCCGCTCGAAGGCCTCAGGGTCGGCATCGTGAAGGAGTTTTTCGGGGAAGGGCTGAACGCGGGCATGAGCGCTTCCATGCAGACGGCTGTCGACGAGCTCAAAAAACTGGGCGTGGAAACGGTCGAAGTCTCCCTGCCCCATTCCCACTATTCGGTACCGGCCTATTATGTGGTCGCCCCCGCGGAATGCTCCTCCAACCTGTCCCGCTTCGACGGGGTGCGCTTCGGCCACCGCTGTGACGATCCGCAGGACCTCGAAGACCTGTACAAGCGCTCCCGCGGCGAGGGTTTCGGCGCCGAGGTGAAGCGCCGCATCATGATCGGCACCTATGCCCTGTCGGCCGGCTATTACGACGCCTATTACCTCAAAGCACAGCAGGTGCGCCAAGTCATCGCCGGCGACTTCCGCAAGGCGTTCGAAAGCGTGGACGTACTGCTGGGGCCGGCATCACCAGAAACGGCCTTCCGCATCGGCGAGAAATCCGATGACCCGGTGTCCATGTACCTGTCGGACATCTACACCATCGCCGTGAACCTGGCCGGGCTGCCCGCCATGTCTCTGCCGGCGCCCCTGGTGGACGGCCTGCCCGCGGGGCTGCAGCTCATCGGCAACTATTTTGAGGAAGGTCGCCTGCTTGCGTTGGCGCACCAGTTGCAGCAGATCACCGACTGGCACCAACAGACGCCTTCCGGCTACTGAGCAGGACACAAGCTATGCAATGGGAAACTGTCATCGGGCTGGAAATTCATACTCAGCTCACCACTAAATCCAAGATCTTCTCCGGGGCATCCATCGCTTTCGGCGCCGAACCCAACACCCAGGCCTGCCTGGTCGACCTGGGCTTCCCCGGCGTGCTGCCGGTGCTGAATGAAGCCGTGGTGAAAAAGGCGATTCTGTTCGGCACCGCCATCGATGCGGAGATCGCCCGCCGCACCGTATTCGCGCGCAAGAACTATTTCTACCCCGACCTGCCCAAGGGCTACCAGATCAGCCAGCTGGACCATCCCATCGTTGGCATGGGACATGTGGACATCACCCTGGAGAACGGCGAGGACAAGCGCATCGGCGTGACCCGCGCCCATCTCGAAGAAGATGCGGGCAAATCCCTGCACGAGGATTTTCACGGCATGACCGGCATCGACCTCAACCGCGCCGGAACGCCCCTGCTGGAAATCGTCTCCGAGCCGGACATGAGTTCGGCAAAGGAAGCGCTGGCCTATGCCAAAAAGATCCACCAGATCGTCGTCTATCTCGGCATCTGCGATGGCAACATGCAGGAAGGCTCCTTCCGCGTGGACGCCAATGTTTCCGTACGGCCGGTGGGGCAGGAAGAACTGGGCACCCGCGCCGAGCTGAAGAACATCAACTCCTTCCGCTTCCTGGAAAAAGCCATCAATTTCGAGGTGGAACGGCAGATCGACA
>DRLF01000400.1 GCA_011051425.1 Thiolapillus brandeum
AGGGTCTGTCCGTTCACTTCGATGTCGTAGACCGGCTGCTCCCTGTCGGCGATGAAAGGGATGGCTTCGGGCTGCAATAGGGGGCTGCCCATATCGACGCGTACCCAGCCGTTGTCTTCCAGGTAGAGCTGGATGTCCCCGCCGGCGGTTCCCACGCGTATCACGTCCCGGTCGCTCAGCCCCTTGTCGTGCACGAAGCGGGCGAAGCAGCGTGCGCCGTTGCCACACTGTTCCACTTCCGAGCCGTCGGCATTGAAGATGCGGTAATGAAAATCCGTGTTTTCCGACTGGGGTGCTTCCACCAGCAGGATCTGGTCGCAACCCACGCCGAAGCGCCGGTCGGCCAGAAAGCGCAGCTGTTCGGGGCTTAGCTCCACGGTCTGGTTGATGGCGTCGAACACGATAAAATCGTTGCCCAGGCCCTGCATCTTGGTGAATCGCATTGCTCAGCCCAGCCTGCCCTGAACGGCCAGGTGCCGGTCGCTGACCTGGCTCACCGTGAGCCCATCGAGGGATGCGGCGGCCAGCTGCGCCTGTACTTCTTCCAGCGTATAGGCGGCGTAAAGGGACGCTTCGAAGTCCCGGCGCAATACTTCGGGCGCATCGCTGGCGTACTGCGCCACCAGGGCGTCCACCTGCCCGGGTGACTCCGGGCGCAGCAGGTCCATGACGAGTACCGTGGCGCCGGGCCCGGCATTGTCGAGAATCGTTGACCACAGGTCCTGGGGATCGTTCAGATGATGCAGCAGGCTGTTGGAGAGTACGGCATCGTAGGTTTTGTCCAGCCGGGTGGCGGGCAGATACTGGCAGTGCAGGCAGATGCGCTGGGCCAGTCCATCCGCTTCGATGGCCTTTTCTGCCAGGTCCAGCATGGCCTGGGCGCCGTCCAGGGCGTCGACCTTTGCCCGGGGATAGCGCCGGGCGAAGCGGATGGGAATGTCGGCGGGGCCGCAGCCGAGATCCAGAGCCTGGCCGGTGAATTCGGCCGGGTGCAGCTGTTCGAAGAGCTGGATGAAGAATTCGTTGGATGCGGAGAAGTCCGCCTCGGCATAGGCCAGGGCCTGGTCCGCTTCGTCCATCAGTTCTTCGGGCTCGGGGATGCGCTTCACGGGACCAGGTGCTCCCCGTGGTAGAGCTCGGCCAGGGTTTCGCGTTCTTTCACCAGGTACATGTCCGCGCCATCCACCATCACTTCCGCAGGGCGGGGGCGGCTGTTGTAGTTGGAGGCCATGACAAAGCCGTAGGCGCCGGCGGAGCGCACCGCCAGCAGATCGCCGGGGTTCAGGCTCAGCTCACGGTCCTTGCCGAGAAAGTCACCGGTCTCGCATACCGGGCCGACGATATCGTAGCGACCGGGGCGCCCCTGGCTGTTCCTGTCCGCGGGCACGATCTCCTGCCAGCTCTGGTACAGGGCCGGGCGGATCAGGTCGTTCATGGCGGCGTCCACGATGGCGAAGTCCTTTTCCTCCGTGGGCTTGAGATATTCCACCCGGGTCAGCAGTATGCCGGCATTGGCGGCGATGGCCCGGCCCGGCTCCATGAAGATTTCGTAGGGCTTGTCCTGCAGGCGGGAGGAAAGCGCCTGGGCATATTCGGCCGGGGAAGGGGGGGTCTCGTCCCGGTAGGGCACGCCCAGGCCGCCACCGATGTCGAGGTGGTCGATAGTGATGCCCGATTCGGTCAGCCTGTCCACCAGCAGCAGGATGCGGTCCAGGGCATCGAGAAAGGGCGACAGTTCGGTGAGCTGGGAGCCGATATGACAGTCGATGCCGGAGATCCTCAGCCCCGGCAGCCGGGCGGCCTTTTCATACAGTGATACCGCTGTATCGATGGGGATGCCGAACTTGTTCTCTTTCAGTCCGGTGGAGATATAGGGATGGGTCTGGGCGTCCACGTCCGGGTTCACGCGCAGCGCAATGGGCGCCTCCACGCCCATGGCTGTGGCTACCTGGGAGAGGCGTTCCAGTTCCGGTTCGGATTCGACATTGAAACAGCGTATACCCCGTTCCAGAGCGCGCTGCATTTCATCGGCGCGCTTGCCCACGCCGGAGAACACGATCCTGCTGGCGCTGCCGCCGGCCTTGATGACGCGCTCCAGCTCACCGACGGAGACGATGTCGAAGCCTGAACCCAGGCGGGCCAACACATCCAGCACCGCCAGGTTGGCATTGGCCTTGACCGCGTAGCACACCAGGTGGGGATGACCGGAAAACGCATCGTCAAAGGCATGCCAGTGCCGTTCCAGGGTTGCACGTGAATACACGTAGCAGGGCGTGCCGTGGGCAGAGGCGATCTGCTTCACGGGCACGTCTTCGGCATACAGCAGGCCGTTCTTGTAGTTGAAATGATCCATCAGTTACTTTTCTTTTCCGGTTCCGGCATGTACAGGGGGCCTTTGTTGCCGCAACCACTCATGGCCAGAGGCAGCAGCAACAGGACCAGCAGCAGGATGTGGCGCATTTTCATGGGCAACAGGCTCAGTTTCGGCTCAAAGCCTGATAGTATAGCGTTTTTTTCGACGCTTAGAATCGTGATGGAATATCCTCCCTGTCTCGAAATCAACCCCGATGGTCCTGCGAATGGTACGGTGGTCTGGCTCCATGGCCTGGGGGCGGATGGCAACGACTTCGTTCCCATCATTCCAGAGCTGCGCCTGCCTGCGGACAGGCAGCTGCGCTTCGTCTTTCCCAATGCGCCGGCCATCCCCGTCACCGTGAACAGTGGCTACGTCATGCCTGCCTGGTACGACATCTACGGCATGGACCTGCTGGCGAAGATCGACGTGGACGGCATCCTGCGTTCCACGGACTATCTGCTGAAGCTGGTGGAAAAAGAGATCGACCGGGGCGTGGCGCCGGAAAACATCCTGCTGGCGGGCTTCTCCCAGGGGGGTGTCATCGCCCTGGTCGCCGCCCTGCGCACCGACCTTCCCCTGGCAGGCGTCATGGCGCTCTCGACCTACCTGCCCCGGACCGTTCCCGTGGAAAGTCCGGTGCCGCGCCGCATCTTTCAGGCTCATGGGCGCATGGACGATGTGGTTCCCTGGCAGGCTGCAGCCGATGCCCGGCGCCGCCTGGAGGGCATGGGCCATGAAGTCAGCTGGCACGA
Source organism: Thiolapillus brandeum (assembly GCA_011051425.1). Lineage (GTDB taxonomy): Bacteria > Pseudomonadota > Gammaproteobacteria > Chromatiales > Chromatiaceae > Thiolapillus > Thiolapillus brandeum_A. The sequence continues at coordinate 3,109 of DRLF01000400.1, forward strand.
ATACGACATGGCCCATGCCATGTGTGCGGAAGAGATCGCGGATATCCGGGACTGGCTGCTGGGGAGGTGAAGGATGCGGTGACAACGGCACCGCATCCTGGGGACTGTCAGTGTAAAGACTTCCCACCTCTTACCGGCCACAAGTACAAGAACATGCTCTTTGGGTTGCCGGTGCCATTGCCACTGCCGGAGTCAACGATATAGGCGTCTTTTTCGCTCACCCCGACGCCGGTGGATGAAGACCAATAGCGTTCTGCCTGTACATTGCTGAAAGGGTGGTCTGTGGGCAGGGCGGGATCGTTTCCGCTGGGATCGAACACACTGAGCAACTCGTTGTAATTCGGCATACGCCAGTCTGTCTGTGCGCTGCCGCCGTTACTGCCGTCCTTGCAGTCGTACAGGGCGGTGTTCAGTCCCCGTACGAAGTCCAGTGCCTGTTGCCAGGTCACCATGCCATCATTGGGTGTCCCTGAGTTATCGAAGCCTGTGTTGTCGGCGATGCAGTTGGCATTTTTCAGCCAGATCAGTCCGGTGAGGTTGTCAGTTACGGTGCCGTCAGTATTGTCGGTGAAGCGTGGTGTGACAATGTAAGAGACTCTCCAGTCGATATTGCCTGCCAGTCTGCCGCCCATCTGATACTCCCCGTCTTCGCCAGTGCCTGTGCAGTCGCGGGATGTGCCGTCTTCATCCCAGCAGCCGGTCTGGCCGGTCCTGGGAACCCAAATATGAAATCGCGGAGCAGTCTGGGTGACCACACCGGTCAGCTGGCTGCCATCACCGACAAAACTGGTGGCGTTTACCGAGCCCTCTACGCGCAGATCGCCAGCGAACAGAGGGGATGACAGGCCTGCGATAGCTGCGCTGAGGATCAGGATTTTGAAGATGTTTGGCAATGACATGGTATTGCTCCCGGTTTTTCCTGCTATCAGCTGTACTCTTCAGCTCTTCTCGCGTCCCCCTTTACCTGCTCCACGGGGTAGCGCTTTTCGTTGATGGATATTTTCTGCCAGGCGGCATCCAGCAGGTTGATGTCCAGGCGCTCGGCCATGCGCACCAGGTAGATGAAGATGTCGGCCATTTCCAGGGCCACGGCTTCCTTCATGTCTTCATCGAGATTCTGGCTCTGTTCCTCGGTGATCCACTGAAAATGCTCCAGCAGTTCACCGGCTTCACCGGCCAGGGCCATGCTCAGGTTTTTCGGGGAATGGAACTGTTCCCAGTCCCGCTCACGGGCAAAGCGCAGCAGGCGTTCGTTGAGTTCCTGTATGGAATCGCTCACCAGTTTTCACCCAGCAGCTCGAAATGGGCCTGGGGATGCAGGCAGGCAGGACACAGGTTGGGCGCTTCCTTGCCTTCGTGGAGATAACCACAGTTGCGGCAGCGCCAGGTGACGGTGCCGTTGCGCTTGAACACCCGTCCGGCCTCCAGGTTGTCGGCAAGATCTTTGTAGCGCTTGCCATGCTGTTTTTCGGCGATGCAGATCGCCTCATAGGCCAGGGCGATTTCCTCGAAACCTTCTTCCCGGGCGGTCTTGGCCATGGCGGGATACATGTCTGACCATTCGTGTTCCTCGCCGGCAGCCGCCGCACGCAGGTTCTCCAGGGTGCTGCCCAGGGGGCCGGCGGGAAAGGTCTCGGTGATTTCCACGTCGCCGCCCTCGAGGAATTTGAAGAAGCGCTTGGCGTGTTCCTTTTCCTGGTTGGCCGTTTCCTCGAAGATGGCGGAGATCTGCACCAGCCCTTCTTTGCGGGCGATGCCTGCATAATAGGTATAGCGGTTGCGTGCCTGGGATTCGCCCGCAAAAGCCTTCATCAGATTCTTTTCGGTTTCTGTGCCTTTGATGCTCTTGGTCATTGTTCTTCTCCGAATGTTTTTACAGTCAGGACTATACTACAGCCATGACTGAAAAGCGGACAACCATGGAAATTCACATGGCGGTGAAAACCGCTGATATCAAGGCTGTGGATCTCCTGGTGGAGGCTAGCGGCCTGTCCCGCGGACAGGTGAAAAAGGCCATGAAGAACGGAGCAGCCTGGCTGGAACGCCAGGGTCATGTGCAGCGACTGCGCCGGGCGGACCGCAGGCTGCTGTCGGGTGATGAGCTGCATTTGTATTACAACGCCCATATCCAGCAGCAGATGCCGCCCCCGGCCCAACTGATTGCTGACGAAGGTGAGTACAGCGTCTGGTTCAAGCCGTCAGGCATGTATTCCCAGGGCAGCAAATGGGGCGATCACTGCACTGTCGGCCGCTGGGCGGAGCAGCACCTGCGGCCCCAGCGCAACGCGTTCGTGGTGCACCGTCTGGACAGGGCGGCTTCCGGGCTGATGTTGCTCGCCCACAGCAAGAAGGTGGCGGCTGCGCTGTCGGCGCTTTTTCGCCAGCGGACCGTGAACAAGCAATATCGGGTGAAGGTCTGGGGAGCGTTTCCCGGTGACAATGTCCATATCGACGCCCCGCTGGACGGAAAGCCGGCTGTTTCGCGGGTGTCACTGCTGAACTATGATCCCGGCAGGAACCAGAGCCTGTTGCAGGTGGACATCGACACCGGTCGCAAGCACCAGATACGCCGTCATCTGGCGGACAGGGGTTTTCCGGTGGTGGGGGACCGGCTATATGGCAGGGGAGACGGGGAGCAGGATCTGCAGCTTCAGGCCGTGTACCTGGCATTCGACTGTCCGCTGAGCGGGGAAAGGCGGGAGTACCGGCTGCCGGAAGCGTTGATCATATGATGCGGTTCCTGTGTCACCGCATCCTACGGGGTTGTTGGGATGGCGTCGGTGCGATGAGGTATGAATCGCTCCAACTCTCTTTGTGATTGCCACCTACACGAGCAGCGCTTTCATGTTGTCCACCGAGACCGGACGCGCCAGCACGCCGAACAGGGGAAAGATGCTTTGCAGTTTGTCTGTGTACTGCCGTTCATCCTTGTTGCAGAACACGATCACCCGGCAATGTGGTGCATATTTCTGCAGGCTGTAGAGCATGACATCCAGGTTGGAGATATTCACGCCGGCATAATTGTTGCTGTAGCCATAGATGAATTCTGCCACCACGTAGTCCGGCGGCTGTTTCTTCATCAGGCTCATGGCCTTGCGCATGGAGCTGAGGCGCTTCTCTTCCATGCCCAGCCGGCTGTAGAGGGTGGAAAAGTTCGGGTGGCCGGCGCTTTCGACGATGGAGTAGATCAGGGGCATTGCAGTTTCTCCATTTCGGTGACGATGTCTTGGGCGGTGAGCTGCCGGTAGCTTGGCTCGCTGAAGGTGGTGATGGCGCCGGCGGTTTCCGCCCAGGCAAAACCACCTGTCCAGCCTGCGTGGGTGTAGCTGCCCTGCATGGCACGGGGAAGCACGTAC
>DRLF01000401.1 GCA_011051425.1 Thiolapillus brandeum
CGCCTGCTCGAGGTGATCGAACAATCCCTGCATCTCAGCGGCCCCGGCCAGTGCCCGCATTTCCACCGGCGACTGTGTTTTCTGCCCTGACTGCATCATCAACTCATAGCTGATCACCTGTACGGCCATGCCCAGGTTCAGGGATGAATAGTCCGGGTTGGCGGGAATGTTCACCAGATAGTTGCAGCGTTCGAGCTCGGCATTGGTCAAGCCGGTGCGCTCACGTCCGAAGACCAGCGCCACCCTGTCACTGCCCGCACGCTGAACCGCCAGCTCAGCACATTCACGGGGATCCAGCTGCGGCCAGCTCACCGAACGCAGGCGCGCACTGGCGCCAATCACCAGCGCACAGTCCGATACCGCTTCGTCCAGACACTGATGCACGCTGGCCTCATGCAGAATATCATCCGCGCCGGAAGCCCTGGCCATGCATTCTTCGGTGGGAAACTCCCTGGGAGCAACCAGCGCAAGCTCGTCCAGGCACATGTTCTTCATGGCCCGGGCCACGGCGCCGATATTGCCGCCATGGGATGTTTCAACCAAGACAATGCGTATGTTTTCCATGACGGTGGAGTATAATGGGTAATCAATTTCAAGGCTTGGAATATCCTCAACCGCTATGAACCCCATGACCACCATCGCCGCCCGCGCAGCCCGTGATGCCGGCAAGCTGTTACTCAATTATTTCAATCACATGGAGAAGGTGGAGGTACAGGAAAAACAGGCCAATGACTTTGTCACGGAGGTCGATCGCGCTTCGGAGCAGATCATTATCAATGCCATAAAAAAGGCCTACCCCGACCATGCCATACTGGCCGAGGAAAGTGGCAGCCATGCCGGAAACGACTATCTGTGGATCATCGATCCCCTGGACGGCACCACCAACTATCTTCACGGCTTTCCCCAGTTCTCCATCTCCATCGCCTTGCAGCACCGGGGCGAGCTGGAAGCAGCGGTGGTCTATGACCCGTTGCGGGACGAGACCTTCAGCGCCCACAAGGGCGGCGGCGCTTACCTGAACGACCACCGCATTCGCATCAGCAAACAGAAAGACCTGCACGGCGCGCTGCTGGGCACCGGTATTCCCTATCGCGACCAACGCCATGTGGATGCCTATTTCGGCATGATGAAAGCCCTGATCAAGGACGCTGCAGGGGTACGCCGCCCGGGTTCGGCTGCTCTGGATTTCGCCTGGCTGGCTGCGGGCCGTACCGACGGTTTCTGGGAACTGGGGCTGGCCCAGTGGGATTTTGCCGGGGGGGCATTGCTGGTGAAAGAAGCCGGCGGCGTGGTCACGGACCTGCGTGGCGGCGACACCCATTTCAAGACCGGCAATCTGGTTGCCGGCAACGTGAAGATTCACCAGGAAATGCTGAAGACCATCAAACCTTTCCTGTCTGACGATCTCAAGGCCTGAACAAATCCGCCGGCGGATGGTCACATCAGGAAAATAGCCTTAAGGAGACAGGAACATGAAAATCATCGAAGACATTCTGGCCGATGCCCAGACCCTGCGTGACGAACTGGCACTGCAGATCAAGCTGGGCACCGCTGAAGCCAAAGACGAGTTCGAAAAGCTGGAACCTCACCTGAATAAGCTCAAGCAGAAAACCAGCGAGATCGCCGAAGCTGCCGGCGATACCGCCAAGGAACTGGCCATCGCCGCCGAGCTGGGTATCAAGGCCGACTCTGCAGACGACGTAAAAACAGCCCTGAAGCTCGCAGCCGAAGAGCTGAAGGAAGGTTTCGAAAAAATCAGGAAGACACTCTAACCGGACTGCGTCTGTCCCGCTGCTTGAAGGAACGCCGCCCCGTCATCCCGGCCGGGCAGCCCATTCTCCCTGGCGCTGTTTGCGGCGTTCGGCAAAACCTTCATGCAGGGTCAACAGGGAGGGAACCAGCAACAGTACCAGGAAGGTGGCAAAAGCCAGCCCGAAAGAAATGGACACCGCCATAGGGATGAGGAACTGCGCCTGCAGGGAGGTCTCGAACAGCAGCGGCGTGAGTCCGGCTATGGTGGTCAATGAAGTCAGCAGCACCGCCCGCAGACGCTGACAGGCCGCCTCGACAATGGCCTTGTCCACTTCCATGCCCTGCTCCCGCAACTGTTTGTAGAACACCACCAGGATGATGGAATCGTTCACCACGATCCCCGAAAGGCCAAAGATACCGAACATGGACAGGATGGTCAGCTCGATACCCATCACCCAGTGACCGACGATGGCTCCGACAATGCCGAAAGGAATGATGCTCATCACCACCAGCGGCCAGCCATAGGAACCGAACACCCAGGCCAGCACGATATAGATCATGGCCAGGGCAAACAATGCGCCCTTTTTCATATCCGCCAGGGTTTCCTTCTGGTCTTCCGCCTTGCCGGTATAACTCATGTGTACCCCCCATTTCCGGTAGACCTCGGAAAACAGGTCCTTCTTCAGAAGGTCACGGATATCATTGGCATTGTTCCTAGTAGTATCCACATCGGCAAACACCGTGGCGGAGAGCTGGCCGTCATAGTGACGCAGAATCTCGAAACCCTGACGCTCGCTCAGCTCCAGTGCGCTGGTCAGGGGCATCTGCCCGCCCCCGGGAAGGCGCAGATTCAGGGAATCAAGGGTGGAAAGATGATAGCGCTGCTCGTCGGGCAGCATCACCCGCACTTCCAGTTCGTCCCGCCCGTCGATGAAGATCTGGCTGAGGTTGCCATTGAGTGCATCACCCAGCTGACGCGCCACTTCCAGTTCCGTCAATCCCTGGGCGCGTCCCATGGGCGTCAGCGTGTAGATCAGCTGCTGATGGCCGTAAGGCATGTCATCCTCGATACCCGTCACACCATCCATGCCTTCGAGTACCGTGGTGATGGCAAGCGCCGCCTGCTTGAGCTTCTGTATGTCCGGGCCGGTGAGCTTGATCTCCAGATCCCTGCCTGGCGGGCCGCCGCCTTTCCTCGACGTAAGCGTCATCTTCTCCAGTCCGGGAGCATCCTCGAAGTGCTTGCGCCATTCATCGAGGAAGGCCTGGTTGCGTACCGTACGCTCATCGGAAGACACCAGCTCGGCCGTAATGGTCGCAAACTGCTCCCCGGCCCGGCCAGACCGGGCATTGGAGAAGATTCCCATGCCATGAGACACCTTTGCCATGCGCACCAGCCCGCCGCCCAGCGCCTCTTCCGCATCGTACAGCGCCTGTTCCACCTTGCCGATAAAGGCATCCACCCGTTCGGGTGGCGTGCCTGAAACAAAGCTGGCACTGGCGTAGATCACGTTGCCTTCGACTGTCGGAAAAAAGGTAAAGCCGATACGCCCACCCGCCAGCAGTCCCACGGTCATGATCAGGGCGGCCACCGCAGAAGCGATGGTGACCCCCGGCCGCGATACTGCGGCTTTCACTAGCGGGTGGAAGCGGTAATTGCGAAAATGCTCGAAGGCCGCATCCAGCCGCTTGCGCAGTCTGCTGGGTTCCTTGTGATGAGCCTTGTGAAAGCTGTGGCGCAGATGCCCCGGCAACACCAGGAAACTTTCCATCAGGGAAGCGGCAATGACGCAGATCACCACGAAGGGAATATCGAAGAGTATGGTGCCGATGATGCCGGACACCATCATGAGGGGAATGAAAGCCGCTATGGTGGTCAGGGAAGACGACAGCACGGGCGCCAGCATACGCCGCGCACCTCCTTCCGCCGCTTCCAGGGAGTTTTCCCCTTTCTGGTAATGTGACAGGGCATCCTCACCCACCACGATGGCATCATCGACGATGATCCCCAGCGCCATGATCAGGGCAAACAGGGAGATCATGTTGATACTGCCTCCCGCCAGCCACACCAGTGCCAGGGTCGCCATGAAAGACACCGGAATACCCAGGGTCACCCAGCCAGCCACTCTGGCATTGAGGAACAGGAACAGGATGGCGATCACCAGCACCAGGCCGCTGAGACCGTTTTTCAGCAGCAGGTTGATGCGGTCCCGGATCAGCAGCCAGCTTTCATCATAGACGGTGATCTTTATCCCTTCCGGAAGCTCAGCCCGGGTTTCTTCCAGCCATTTCTCCAGTATGCTGGCGGACTCCAGCGTGTCCCCCGTTGTCGCACGCTGCGCCCGCAGTTCGACAGACGGCTTGCCCTGGTAGGTAATGGTGATCTGATTCGGCTTGGAGCGGC
>DRLF01000402.1 GCA_011051425.1 Thiolapillus brandeum
ATCGGAATTTCAGCATCATTCGAAAACTCTGCGATCAATCTGAAAGCTTCCAGCGTCGGGCTGTATAACCGGTCTTGCCAGTCACCCCCCACCGGATCGTATAGACCGACGCGATCATTGTGAATTTCAAGGGTGTTGAACAAATGACGAAACGCCTGAAAATTCCACAACCCATACTTCACGAGATTGAATACCCGGGAAGCCCGCAGGGATTCCCTCAGCTGATCGTTAAACGTATCGAATAACGACACAGTTGACTCGCCGGTTCCGGCGTTGCGGTGAGAAGCAACCGTCGTGATGTCATCCAGGAAGTCGTTGCCGACGAAAAAACCAAGTATAACGACCCTGGGGCGCACGCGGACCGCATGTATTTCCAGCACATCCAGATACTGATAGGTGCCCCAGCCCGGTATCGACATGTTAAGGACAGGGGCGGCCATACCGGCCTCCTTCAGTTGAACTGCAAACTGCTCACTGATCCGCTCCTCCTGCTCAACCCCCCAACCAAAGAAGTGGGAATCTCCGACAAAGAGATAGGGGCGCTGGTCAGCCAGCGTATCGAAATCCCAGACCGGATCCCGGAATCCATATGCGTTGACCTGGATAGAAACTGAAGAAAAATCCCTTCCACTGAGGATACCGGTATAGCCGGGAGTCAGGGTGGAAGTACGTTCGGTGAGAACGTTCAGGCTGTCTTCCAGTGCCGGTTTCAAGGTTCCGGATCGGGGCCCGATCGTTGTCAGGAACCTCACGCTGAACTCTGCCGCCAACAATGCCAGTATGACGGCAACAAGCACAACAAGAGTTTTGGTAATAAAGCGCTGCAGGATATGCCCTTTTTTCTCGACAGGGTTTGCGCTACCAGCGTTTCCCATTGCGGTTCTCCCACAACTTCCCTTCAACTGTTCATTCGAAGGGTAGCCATTTGTCAGTCAGGAACCTGCCAGGCATTCTTCTACCATCACCAAATCAGGGATAATCGTCACCTCGAACAGATCAGACCATCCCTGGACTTTATGGCCACAGGAAGCATAAACGCACTGTTCCCGGTCGGTCAACCGGCTATTCAGGGCTTGAGACGGTATGAGCCAGCCATCGCCAACGCCCTGTTCCAGACCCCTGGCCACCCCGCAAACTGCCGTGTACCGGATGGAAACAGCATGCGCTGTCGAACGAGGGTAGCAACGTCAGCCAGATAGCGCGCCGGGCGCCGTCCGGCAATGGCAAGGTGTCTGTATGTTATAATACGCGTTATATTCATACATACTCATGCTCTTGTCATAGCATGCCAGGATGATCGTTCGTGACCAGGCAGTACAAGCAACGAAACCGGCTGCATGTTCCACGAAGTCTGGCCGGGGCGCCTGAATAACGTGGCTCAGGTACGAGCATGAACTACGCCCCGGTGCCGGACTGTTATGCGAAACGGACGCTGGCGCTACCCCTGCAACTGGAAATATAAAAATGAATCTGGCTTCGGTGGTGATCTAGTGTTCAGTTACGGCGAGAAAACCGGAAAGTGGCTTCTTCTTCTCCTTAAGTTCAGTGTCACGGTTTCCCTGATCGGCATTGCAGTCGCGTATGTTGATTTCGAGAAATCTGTTCAATACGTGGAAAAGCTTTCCTATGGCAGCTTTTTGCTCGCAACACTGTCACTGGTAGTGCAGATATTTGTGCTGGGACTGCGCTGGCAAAAAATCCTGATTCCGTTTCACGGTCACAACCCCAGCTATTTTTACAGTCTCAGAATTGTTTTTATCGGGTTCTTCTTCAACCAGACGTTGCCCTCGTCTATCGGTGGAGATGCCATGCGCGCGTGGGAAGCTTATAAATGCGGGCTTCCCCCGCGTACTGCCGTAAACAGCGTTTTACTTGAACGGTTCAGCGGCCTGTTCACACTGGTCCTGATCATGGCGGCGGCGCTGCCGCTGATCTGGCCCTATCTTGAATCCAGTGTTATCCGCTGGACGCTCGTGGCTACTGTGCCGCTGTTTGCCGGTATATTCGTCCTGATACTGATGCTGGACCGGATGCCAGCCTCGATCCGTCATTTTTCCCTGGTCAAAAAGGCGGCGACCCTGTCTCACGACCTGCGCAGTGTACTGGCGAACACGGAAGTCACACTGCAGATGCTGTTTCTGGGCATTGTCAGTAATCTCCTGTCAGTGGCATCCGTGTGGTCACTGGGTATCGGCCTGGGCCTGGACGTCGCCCTGTTGAACTATATGGCGCTGGTGCCTGCAGCCATTCTGATTACCGTGCTGCCGATTTCCGTGGCGGGATGGGGCGTTCGCGAGGGCGCCATGGTCGTGCTGTTTACATCGGTGGGCGTCGATCGCGAGGCCAGTCTTGTTTTGTCCCTGCTGTTTGGCGTCTCGATGCTGGTCGCCTCCCTGCCTGGTGGAATTTTCTGGTTAGGGGACCGGAGTCGCCTGCCCGACATGCCGGCGGACCCCCTGAAGCCTTATTTACAGGACTGAAATGAAAGGGTGCACTTACTGCTTGCCCGGCAGTTTTCTTTCAGGAAAATGGGCGGGACCAGACCGCCAATGTAAAACCTGTTGCTGCTGTGATAATCCGATGCAAATACATGTGCAGTAGTACAGGAAAATCTGGTC
>DRLF01000403.1 GCA_011051425.1 Thiolapillus brandeum
CCACGGCGAGCATCAGGTCATAGCCTTCGATGCGTTCCTCGGTATAAGGTTGCAGCCACTGGGGACGCATCAGGGCAAAAGTCAGGCCGAGCCACAACAGCACGATGAGCAGGTTCTGAATCAGGGAGCCGGTACTGCGTTGCGGCCGGGCGGCTGCGAAAGCGGACTGCAGGCTGGTCAGGGACGGGTGCAGCAGGGTGGTGCGGCGTTGGCGCTGGTCCTGTTCCACCGAGCGCCGGCTGCGGGACAGCAGCCATTGTACTGTGGGCAGAATCAGCAGAAAGACCATCCAGGGCCAGTGGAAGTGCATCATGACCGTGCCTTCCTGTCGTATCTGGCCCAGTTCAGGGCGGCGTTGATAAGCTTTATGACCTGCTCCTGACTGACGCTCGCATACCCCGGCGGCGCATAGGGTACGGTGATCAGCACGGTGGCTTTTTCCTGCCAGGCAAAGCTGGCGGGGTCCTGCTGTTGCAGCCAGGCCAGCCAGTCCTCGCCGGTGAGTCCCGCGGCCTGTTCCCGGCCCAGGCGGGTGACGGCGATGCGCCGCAGCAGTTCTGACAGTTCTCTCAGGCTCTGTTCGGGGGTGAGTTGGCGGGAAAGCTTTTTCAGTGCCAGCAGCTGGTTGCGGGCATCGCGGTGCCAGGTACCGGGCGGATAGGCGCGCAGGTTGCGAAAGCCCCACCACAGGAGTACGAGCAATCCCAGCACAGCTGCAGCCAGCAACCACCAGCCGATGGCCGGCGGCCACCAGGAGACCTGATCCATGTTCAGTTCATGGATGTCCCGCATGCGGGCCAGCAGATCGGGATTCACAGCCAGGCCCTCATGCGCAGGCGTCTTTCCAGTCCGCGCATCAGTGCGGTATGAACATCCTCGTTGGTACGCACAGGAATGACGGCGATACCCAGCCCGTTGGCCATTTGCTGTAACTGTTTGCGGCGTTTCTCCCAGGCCTCCCTGTATCGCTCGCGGCCCTTTTCGTCTGCGGTGTTGACGGTGAGAAGTTCACCGCCAGCGTCACGAAACAACACTTCACCCATGTCGGGCAGGTCATGATCGGCGGGGTCGTCGATGGGAACCAGCACTACGGAATGATGCTGGGCCAATTGTGACAGTGCACGTTTCAGACCTTCAAGCGGTTGGTTGAAATCGGCGATGACGAACACCAGACCACCGGTGCCTATGCCACGGCTGGCCTTGAGCAGAATATCGGGCAACTGCTCCGGAGCGGGATTGGTGGCGGTTTCCGGTTCGGTCGTGAGTGCGTGCAGCAGACGCCAAAGGGCACGGCGGTCCTTGGTGGCGCGGAAGTAGCTGCTTTCCTGGTGCGGATCGGCAAACAGCACGCCACCGACGCGGTCGTGCTGGTGGTTGGCCGCCCAGCCAAGCAGCGCGGCGGCGCGGGCGGCCTGTATGGACTTGAAGGTACCGCGTGTGCCGAAGTTCATATGGGATCCCTTGTCCACGCACAGCATGACGCTGCGTTCGCGTTCCTCGCGGAATACCTTGAGGTGGGGATCACCCGTGCGTGCGGTGACCTTCCAGTCCATGTTGCGGATGTCATCACCTTCCTGGTATTCTCGCACTTCCTCGAAATTCAGCCCCTGGCCCCGGAATACGGAGCGATAAAGTCCGGCGAAAGACGAATTGACCAGATGATGGGAAGCCATGCCCAGGGCGTGGGCCTGGTGACGCAACTCCAGCAGGTCATCCAGAACGGGCTGCAGACTCATGGGAAATTAAGGAATGGCAACCAGGGAAAGGAGACGCTGGATCAGATCGTCCGTGGTGATGCCTTCGGCTTCTGCCTCGAAGCTGAGCAGTACCCGGTGGCGGAGAATATCCGGCGCGATCTGCTGGATATGGCCGGGAGAAACGAACTTGTCCTCGTCCAGCCAGGCGCGGGCGCGGGCGCAGCGTGCCAGCGCCAGGCTGGCGCGGGGTGAGGCACCAAAACGGCACCAGCGTGCCAGTTCTTCATCATAGGCGGCGGGATTGCGCGTTGCCTGCACCAGATCGACGATGTACTGGTTGAGTTTCGGATCCAGGAACAGCTCGGCAGCGGACTTGCGCATGGCGAACAGGGATTCCTGGGGCAGCGGGCTAGGCGGAGTGGTTTCCTGAGCCTGCTGGCGGTTGTGATCGAGCTCGAGAATCTGCAGCTCTTCTGCATGAGTGGGGTAGTCGACGACCACCTGCATCAGAAAACGGTCCAGCTGGGCTTCGGGCAGCTGATAGGTGCCTTCCTGTTCCACAGGGTTCTGGGTGGCGAGCACCATGAACAGCTCAGGAAGAGGATAGGTTTTCTGTCCGACAGTGATCTGCCGTTCACCCATGGCCTCGAGCAGGGCAGCCTGTACCTTGGCTGGCGCCCTGTTTACCTCGTCTGCCAACAGTATATTGTGGAAAAGCGGGCCGGGGCGAAATTCAAATTCGGCCTTTTCATGACGGTAGATGTCTGTGCCCACCAGGTCTGACGGCAGCAGGTCCGGGGTAAACTGCACGCGGTGGAAATCACCTTCGAGTGCTTCCGAAAGGGCGTTGACTGCGGTGGTCTTGGCCAGTCCGGGCATGCCTTCCACGAGAAGATGTCCGTCTGCGAGGAGGCATATGAGCATGCCGTCCACGAGATTTTTCTGGCCGATAACTTTTGAACTTACGTGATTGCGAACAGTTTCGAGATCCTTTGGTGTCATACTGCCTTGCTGCTTTGATGGATTATTTATCTTTTTAATCCTGCGCTCTTTTGAGTCTTCACGCAAGACTTTCTGTCATGGCCTGTGGATGGGCGGAAATATTATTATTGATAATTCTGTTTCAATTGGTAAACTACGCGGCTTGATTTTTCCGGAACACCCTGAACATCATGGCGGGTGATTTCGATCAGGAGTTTATATATGCGTCAACCGTTGGTAGCTGGAAACTGGAAAATGAATGGGTCGCTGGCGAGCGTCAGGGAACTGCTGGCTGGCTTGAAGGCTGGAATTGCCGAAGTCAAGGTGGCTGAGGTCGCTGTTTGTCCGCCTGCGGTTTTCATTCCCGAAGTGCAGGCGCAATTGAACGGTACGCCCATCGCCTGGGGTGGTCAGGATGTTTCTGTTCACGAGTCCGGCGCATACACCGGCGAGATCGCCGGTTCCATGCTGACAGATTTCGGTTGCAAATATGTGATCATCGGTCACTCCGAGCGCCGCACCTATCATGGTGAGACTGACATGCTGGTGGCCGAGAAATTCACCGCTGCGCGCAAGGCAGGTCTCGTACCTCTGTTCTGTATTGGTGAAACCCAGGAAGAGCGTGAGTCCGGTATTACAGAAGAAGTCGTCGCCCGCCAGATTGATGCGGTCATCGAGCATTGTGGTGTGGACATGCTGGGCGAAGGTGTCATCGCGTATGAACCCGTTTGGGCCATCGGCACCGGCCTGACCGCCAGCCCCGAGCAGGCGCAGGAAGTGCACGCATTCATCCGCGGGCGGGTTGCAAAAAGCAGCGCAGCAGTGGCCGAAGGACTGCGCATCCTGTATGGCGGCAGCATGAAGCCTGACAATGCGGCAGAACTGCTGGCCAAGGCGGACATCGACGGCGGTCTGATTGGCGGTGCCTCCCTGACAGCCAAAGATTTTCTGGGCATCTGTACTGCCGCCAACGATTAAGGACACAAGAGACACAGTCAATGCATACAATTCTGGTCGTAGTTCATCTGTTTCTGTCTATCGGACTCATCGGGCTGATCCTGATCCAGCACGGCAAGGGTGCGGATGCCGGAGCAGCTTTCGGCAGCGGCGCTTCTTCAACGGTATTCGGTGCGCGGGGATCGGCCAATTTTCTGAGCCGCACTACCGGTGTGCTGGCCCTGCTGTTCTTCATCACCAGTCTGACGCTGGCCTGGATGGCCATGCAGACAGCCCGTGATTCCGGTCTGATGATAGACACGCCGTCGGTAGAGACGCAGCCGATTCCTGCGGCGGAATCAGATCTTCCGGTGGTCCCTGGTGCCACGGGTGATTCCGATGTGCCTGTCGTTCCGGCGACACCTGCGGAAACCGCAGTGCCTGCACCCGTTGCACCAGATGCAGCGAAGACAGAGACTGAACAAAAGTAGTTTGAAAGTTTATGCCGAAGTGGTGGAATTGGTAGACACGCTATCTTGAGGGGGTAGTGGCGCAAGCCGTGCCGGTTCAAGTCCGGCCTTCGGCACCATTCGAAAAACAGTATCCGGTCTTCGGATACTGTTTTTTTATGCCTGCAAAAACATTTTATTAATCGAATAAAAACAATTATTTATCAAGTGCGCTAAATTTGACCTAGGGACAGCACTGCAATAGACTAAGTGCGCCTGAAAATTCAAGCCAGGGGGCCGCTTCCAAGTGCTGGAAAACTATCTGCCAATACTGATTTTTATCGTCATCGGCCTGTTTGTCGGTGTCGCCGCCATGGGTATGGGGTTCATGCTGTCGCCCCACAATCCCGACGAAGAGAAAGGCTCCCGTTATGAATGTGGCTTCGAGGCTTTTGAAGATGCACGCATGAAGTTCGATGTGCGTTTCTATCTGGTGGCCATTCTCTTCATTCTGTTCGATCTCGAAATTGCATTCTTTTTCCCCTGGGCGGTCGTGCTCGATCAGGTTGGACTCGTGGGCTTCTGGGCCATGATGATCTTTCTGGGCATACTGGTGATCGGTTTTATCTACGAGTGGAAAAAGGGAGCGCTGGAATGGGAATAGAAGGCGTATTCGAGGAAGGTTTCGTTACCACCTCGCTGGATACGGTCATCAACTGGGCGCGCACGGGTTCGATGTGGCCCATGACTTTTGGTCTGGCCTGCTGTGCGGTGGAAATGATGCAGGCAGGTGCATCCCGCTATGATCTGGACCGTTTCGGTATTATCTTCCGTCCCAGTCCGCGGCAGTCGGACGTCATGATCGTTGCCGGTACCCTGGTAAACAAGATGGCGCCGGCTCTGCGCAAGGTGTATGACCAGATGCCGGACCCCAAATGGGTCATCTCTATGGGATCCTGCGCCAATGGCGGCGGTTATTATCACTATTCCTATGCCGTGGTACGCGGTTGTGATCGCGTGGTACCGGTGGATGTGTATGTGCCGGGTTGCCCGCCAACCGCAGAAGCGCTGTTGTACGGTATCGTGCAGCTGCAAAACAAGATTCGCCGGGAAACCACGATTGCACGCACCAAAGTCGAGGAACCGGCATGAGCATGGAAGACAGACTTGACGATCTGGAAGAAGCTCTGGAAGATCGGCTCGAAGAGGATTTCGAGGAGTGCAAATGGACCCGTGCGCTCAATGAAGTGACCCTGGTGGTGCC
>DRLF01000404.1 GCA_011051425.1 Thiolapillus brandeum
AAAGGCGCTTCACCACCGAAAACCCTTACAGATAGACCTGGACATCGATGCCCCACAATGTATTGCCCTCGACCAGAACGACATGCTGGAGCTTGCGGGCAATCTCCTGGACAACGCTGCAAAATGGGCGCAGCACAGGATAAGGCTGCGACTCAAAACCAACAGCGGGCTGTTCCTCTCACTGGAAGATGATGGTCCAGGTATCGATCCCGAACTGCGCGAAGCACTGCTGGCACGCGGTCAACGCCTGGATGAAAACCAGCCGGGTCATGGACTGGGACTAGCTATCGTAAACGATATCACCGGGCTTTACGGCGGAACCATGCAATTGGACGAATCACCTGATTTCAAGGGATTGCGGGTCACCATCATCCTGCCACTGTCCTGACGATAGCTGAAAACAAATCTTGGACTACCGGAAAGATGGAAACCCCTATCGAGAATCGCTGTTGGCGTTATCCGGCTTTGAGAGAAAACATCCGCTTGATCATCCCTGCTCTGCTATGCCATCCTTTTTTCAAGGGGTATCACATCCCTTCAATCAGCTCTGTTGCACGGGTCACTCTGGAATTGACATGAAACCGATCATCCTTCTTGCCATCTGCGGAACAGCATCCATTGCTTTTGCTGCTCAGGCAGCTGTGTACAAGTGCCAGCTTGACGGGCAGGTTCTGTATGCTGACAGGCCATGCCCGGAGGGTATCAAGATGCGAACCGACCCTGCGGCACCCCGCCCCAAGCGCCAGCCGCACCGCCTTGTGATCAAGCACAAGCACACAACCCAAGGACCTCGTTACAACAGCCACCAGCGCAGCCGCCTGTACGCAACCGTGCAAAAGCTGAAGCAACAAAACACGCTGCTGCGCAGCAGGGTTCATGCTCTGCAACAGCAGAAAGAACGTGAGCTGCACCACCAGGCCCTGGGCGACCCGCAACGCCTGACCGCTATCAATCTCTACTGGAACAGCAAGATCGACGCCATGGAAAGGGAATACGACCGCAACCTGCAGCAAATCTACCGTTTGAAGGACATGGCCGGGCAGTGACCGATCTCCGGCTGTTTGGCAAGGGCGCGTCATGAAATCCAGCGGCATATAAGCCAAAAGCCCGCTGAGATGCGGGCTTGGGGACATTTTGGGGCTTCTTGGGACTACTTATTGGTAGGCGCGAACGGAATCGAACCGCCGACCCCCACCATGTCAAGGTGGTGCTCTAACCAGCTGAGCTACGCGCCTGTTGCGAGGGCGAACTATACACGGTATGGGCAGGTTTTCGCAAGTTTTCTGCCGCCGATGACAGTCAGGCATCCCAAGATCCTGATCCCGGACCCACTGAAGAATTTCAGTCTGGGGAAGTAACCCCGATAGCCGGTGACGGAGTGCTCATCAACTCGATAAATTTCCTGTCCTTGAAGATGTAATCGAGTTCCCTGAAAGGATACTTGCCGATCCCGGAGTTGTTTTCCTGGAGGTAGCGCCTTGCTTCATCCTCCTTTCCCTGAAGATAGAGGGCATAGGCCAGGTACATGGTCGCGTACTTGGCATTTGGGTTGATTGCCAGCGCCTCATTCAGGTATTTCTCGGCTTTTCCGCAATCACCCCGCTTCAGGCTCACTGTTGCCAAGCCGGTCAGACGCTTAGCCCGCCCATTCCTCACCAGCGGAAAGCTACCCGCCATTTCAAAATACTTCTCTGCCAAGGCCAGATTGCCTGTCAACAGTTGAATTTTTCCCAGGTTTATTGCTGCCGTTCCGTGGGGATGTTCCTTGAACAGTCTTTCAGCAACGATGCGGGCCTGTTCCAGGCGTCCGTAGGACAGCAGTGCGCCGGCGTAGTTGGATGCTGCCAGTACAGAATCCGGTTGCCGCTGATACGCCCATTGCCACAGACTGAGATTGTTCTTCCAGCTCTTTGCGTAATGGAATACTGTTAGGGATGAAATGACAATCAGAGCGCCTACTGTGTACCTCATTGTTCTTGCCGAAACACGCCCCTTCTTGATGATATTCATGAAATACAACGTCAGCATGATGAACAACAAAGCCAGTGGGAACGTCAGATAGCGGTCGCTCAATACGCTTGCCTTGCTTGGCAACAGGGGTACATTCAGCACGGGGAAAATAGCCGCAACGAAGGCAAGAAAGACAAGCGCTAATTTGCTTTTTTTCATCACGGCCGCCAGTATTGCGACTGCTACCAGAAAAACGGCCAACCATGTCCCAAAGTCCGTACTGCCCTGGGATCTGAACTCGTGTACAGGTGAAATGGTAAAAAAGGGAAAAATTACGATTTGCAGATAGTGGTAAAGCGCCTTCGCCAACAGCAGAAAATCGGACGATGCAGGAGATGCATCACTGGTGGAAACCAGATAGCCCAGCGCAAGATATCGCATGAAAACATATCCGAGGCCGCCCAGGAAAATCCCCGAATAGGTCGCCATGCGTGTTGAAAACCCACCAATTTTATCCCTGTATCCGCTCCAGTCCAGAAACAGGTGAAACAGCAATAAAGAAAACAAAAAGGAAGCCGCCATTTCTTTCGACATGGCAGCGAGAGAGTAGAAGAACAGCGCCAGGAAGAACTTGCTCCAGAACTTCCTGGCGCGCAAATCACAACGAATCAGCATCAGCAGAAAAAAGGTCACAAAAAGATCGAACTGCGCCGATATCCATACAGTACTTTCTATCAAAGCCGGGTGGCTGAGATACAACAGTGCTCCAGCCAAAGCATACACAGGTACTGTCTTCTCACCAGGGCTACTTGTGAGTATATTGATGATGGAATAGACCAGCAGTCCATTCAACAAGGCTACCAACAGACTGACGGCATGAAGCCAATGGGGCGCCGACAACCAGCGCAACTCCGAATGAATGAGAGCCACCCCGAGTGGACGATAGTAGTTATCCAGATATGACGCTGTGGTAAACGCTTTTACCAGAAAATCTTCCTGAAGATACCAGCCATAGGAGAGCAGGTAGTGCTTGTCATCCCATACAAAGCCAAAGCCGGTAGCCTGACCATACAACAAAAGCCAAAAGCAAACGATGAACGCTACTGCAATCTTCCCGCTGTACTTCTCGACAAGCGCTTTTCTCTTGTCTCTATTCATGAACACCATCTCTAGGTTTTTTCGTGCAGCGCCTTGCGATTCCTTTGTAGCACCGTTTGCAACTCACGACCGGTAGTGAAGCGATAGATCATCTCGAGTATGAGACTGCCACCAAAAGTGATCCATATAGCCCAAAACGATGCCATATTTGTACGCCACAAGTAGTGCAGCAACGCAATGAAGACAGCTACGACGACGACAAAGGACAGCACGATGATGGGTTTCCGGCCGCCTACTTTTTTCAGCATACGATAATGTGCTGCCAGGACGAACAGGTAGATCAGCATGACCACTGCGCTGGTAACCGAGGCGATACCGTTCAGATTGAGCAGCAAGGTGAAGAGCAAACTCAATGCCACGGTTATGTACAGACCCTCCGGCGCTCTGAACCAGCTTTTGCGTTTGAATACCCTGGGCAATTCGCCATCACGTGCCAGTGCATAGGCTATATTGGCGCCACCGTAAAGTGTGGCATTCAGGGCTGATGCTATGGAGAACAAGGCCCCGACCGAGACCAGTATGTAACCCCAGTGTCCCAGGAAGGGTTTGGCCGCCTCGGCCAGTGCAAAGTCCTCTGCCTTGACCATGTCAGGGATAGACAGGTTGCCCACAGCAACCACCGAGACAAACACATACACCACGGACACGATAAAAATACTCAGGTAGATGGCTTTGGGCACGTTACGCTGTGGGTCTTTCATGTGTTCGGAAGCATTTGTCACCAGCCCAAACCCCATGTAGGCGAGAAAAAACACAGCAGTGCCGTTGAGGGTTTGCTGCAGATGCGCCGAATCCAGTTGCGGCTTCACCCAGTCGGGGTTCACCGAAGACAGGCCGAGTACGACAAACACACCAAGTATGGTCAGCTTGATCAGTACGATGAAGAATTCTGCCTTTCCCACCCGTT
The DNA here is from genome assembly GCA_011051425.1 of Thiolapillus brandeum. GTDB lineage: Bacteria > Pseudomonadota > Gammaproteobacteria > Chromatiales > Chromatiaceae > Thiolapillus > Thiolapillus brandeum_A. The sequence goes on from DRLF01000404.1 coordinate 4,016, forward strand.
CCGAACCCGCCAGATTCAGCGCCATGAATGCCAGTACAACCAGTGTCTCCATACCTCCCTTGGCCAGCGGCGTATTTTCGATACCCAACAAAGGTAGCAGGTAACCTGCAAAACCTTTCGCGAAAAGCGAAATAGAAACGACATAGCTCAGCCAGAAAAGGAAGCTCAATGCACCCGTCATCAGGCTGTCACCAAAGGCCTGGAGAATGAACTCCATGGGTCCCGCGTTGGAAATGATCTTCGCACCCATGATGGCATAAGAATATGCCACCAGCAGGGCGACAATACCCGAGGCCACAAAAACGAGAGGCAGATTGTGCCCTGCTATGGTTGCACCCAGACCAAAGATGGAAAAAATGCTGGCGCCAATCATGGTGCCAACCGCAATGGAAGTGGCCTGCAACAACCCGATCTTTCTGTTGTCTGCTTTCATAACCTGACCTTTTTTCATCTTATCCTTTTGTGCAGCATGCCGTATCATAGTGCATATTGATTGAAAGGGTTACGAGACTTCCCATGAGCCAGACCAGCGCTGCAAAAAACGAAGAAAAACTCACCCTCAAGGAAGTCATCGCCATGGGCATAGGCGGTATGGTTGGCGGTGGCATCTTCTCCGTGCTCGGGCTGGCCATCGCACAAGCGGGACATGCCGCGCCCATCGCATTCGCCATTGGTGGCGTGATCGCCATGCTCACCGGACTTTCCTATGCGCGCCTGGGACTGGCCTTCCAGTCAAGCGGCGGCAGCTTTACCTTTCTGGAGCACGCATTCAGAAACCGCTATATCGCAGCCATGGGCGGTTGGCTGCTGCTCATTGGCTATGTCGGCACAATGGCGCTGTATGCCTATACCTTTGGCGTGTATGGAAGTGCCATGCTGGGCGACAGCAACTCCTCCCCCGCCATGCATCATCTGCTGGAAACGCTGATACTGCTGACCTTTCTCGGCGTCAATCTCTATGGCATCAAGGCCAGTGGCAGCAGTGAACTGCTTATCGTCACGGTGAAGGTGATCATCCTGTTTCTGTTTGCGGCAATCGGCCTTTTCTACATCAAGAGCAACTACGTGCTGCCAGTATTCAACCAGGGCTATACCGGTGTACTCATGGGAGCGGCGCTCATTTTCGTTGCCTATGAAGGCTTTGAGCTGATTCCCAACGCCATCAACGAGATGGAAAATCCGCAGCACAACCTGAAGCCGGCTATCGTCTGGTCCATTGCAGTCACCATCGCCATCTATGTGCTGGTTTCGCTGGTAGCGGTAGGCAACCTGCTGCCGGATGAAATCCAGAAATACAAGGAATACGCTCTGGCCGTGGCCGCAAAACCTTTTCTGGGACAAGCAGGATTTCTGCTGATTGGCCTGGCTGCACTTTTTTCCACGGCTTCAGCCATCAATGCCACCATGTTCGGCACAGCCCGCCTTGGCATGATCATGGCACGGGAACAGGCGCTGCCTACTGCTTTCGGTTTCAGGAGACAGCAGAACAACATCCCCTGGGTCAGCCTGGTCATCATTACCCTGGCTACCCTGGCTTTTGTCAACCTGGCCAACCTGACCATTATTTCCTCTTTTGCAAGCTCAACATTCCTGCTGATATTTGCTGCCATCAACCTTTCTGCCTTGCATCTGCGCAAAAGAATAGCCTGCGGCATTGCAGGACCACTTCTCGGTTTGATCCTGTCTTTGGCGTCATGGAGCGCACTGTCTGTTTACCTGTGGAAGACGAACAGAGAAAACCTGTTATGGATAGGTATCATCTATGTGTTGGTTGTTGTTGCTGAACTGCTGTTCAGTCAACGAAGAATCCTCAAGCACAAATCCTGATGGAGCATGTCAGCATCGCGCTGATCCTGGTCGTGGCAGCAGTTGCTCTCTACGACTTCACAAACGGCTTTCATGATGCGGCAGACATGGTGGCTGCGGCCATTGCTTCAAAGGCCATGCGGCCGGCCGTCGCCATCGGTATCGTCAGCCTGTTCACCCTCATTGCCCCTTTCTCGGTCGGGCTTGCGGTTGCAGACACCGTTGGCACTTTTGTGGAAATCAACCAGGTCTCTGCCCGCACCGGAGAAGCGGTGGTCATCGCTGCATTGCTTGCCGCCATCAGTTACAACCTGATCACATGGCTTTTCGGCTATCCTTCATCGTCATCCAACTCCCTGGCCGGGGGACTTGTGGGAGCCGGTTTGTATGCTGTGGGAACGGGTCATATCAACTGGGGCGCAGATGCATTGACCCGCTTCGAGTTGCAAGGTGTCATGAAGGTGCTGGCCGGGCTGCTGGTGTCTCCCCTGTTTGGCTTCATCATTGGCTTTGTCATCATGAAGCTGTTCATTGCTGTCCTGAAACACTTCACCTGCCGTATCCGGCCACTGCTGGTGATCACCCAGTACTTCAGCGTCGCCTGGCTCGGTTTCTCCCATGGAGCCAATGATGCACAGAAAGGCATGGCCATCATCGGCATGATGTTGCTGGCCAGTGGCACGACCCAGACTTTCACCATCCCCGACTGGGCGGTGCTGCTGTGTGCCTCCTCCATCACGTTGGGTACTATGCTCGGCGGGTGGCGCATCATAAAGACACTGGGATTTGGTTTGTACAGGTTGCGAACTATCCATGCTGTCGCCAACCAGATGGGGTCAGCCCTGGTCAACAGCATCGCAACCGGTATCGGCGCTCCGACATCCACCACCCAGGTTGTCACGGCTACACTGCTGGGAAATGGCGCCGCGGAAAAACCTCTGCATGTAAAATGGAAAACGGCCGCCGGCATCATGGCAGGTTGGTGGCTGAACATCCCTGTATCCATGCTTCTCGGTAGTGGATACTGTTATTTGTACCTCATCATTCGGAGCTGATCATGGCGGGCTTCATCGGCAAATACCTGCTGCCCAGGGAAATCGATTTTAACAAAGCCTTGCTGAACCAGGCCAGACTCGGCCGGTCCATGGTCGAGGAGCTTTATCAGGCCTGTGTCGATGAAGACAAAGACAGACTGGCATCCCTGTCCACAGCTGCAATGCAAGCCCGAAAGCTCAAGGCAAAGAACATGGGACAGCTGCTGGATGTGTTTATCACGCCCTATGACAAGGAATCGATCTATCGCATGATTACCCAGTTGGACTGGGTGACGCTCAGTGTGAAACACTTTGTGCTGGAAACCGATCTCTACGACATCCATGAACTGGCCGAATACGAGCCCATACTGAGAACCCTGGCAACGATGGCCATCGCGCTGGAAAAAGGCATCGCCAACCTGCCCTCGAAAACCCTGGGCATCATTGCGCCCAAAATCGACCAGGTTCATGACCTGTATGACGAAGTGGTCGAAACCTGCGCCAAGACGACAGCGACACTACTCGCCCAGGACGATATCAAACACATCATTCGTCACAAGGACATTTTGCTGCAACTGAAGGAAATCGCGAAGCGTCTGCATATTTCCGCCAATACGCTGGAAGACATGGCTATCAAAATAGTTTGACGGTCTATCCTGCAGACAAAGGAAAATGCTATTCGACTTTCCTGCCGGGAGAAAAAACCAAAGTGCCCGTCTGATTCCCCACCGCCCATGAAAGCACCAATTGCCTTTCCATGAAACTGAAACTGCTCACCTGCCCTAGGTACTTCAGATACTGTCCTTCCAGTTCCATGATGTCCGAGGGACAGGCTTTGCGCGTGCTGCCCACGGGACCAACCTTCACGCCGCCCGCTTCCGACTGCTGATCCTTCATGTCAGCAAAATAATTGTTACAACCGCTGCTGCCATTAATGCGGCCATCCTCATAGGTCAGGGTGATTTGCGGTTCGGGAGGCACTGCCTGCTCACCGATGCTGCGTAAAACCCATTCGGTTCCGCCAATGTCTTCCACGGTCAGTTTCCCGGTGATTTTCACTGGCAACTCCCTGAGCGTTCCATCGTCTTCAATGACCCAGGTACGGGTAGCCTTCTGAGATGGACAGCAAACCGGGTCACCTGCAGCCTGTTCGACAAGATCAATACTGATTTTATTGCCATTGATATCGCCACCCAGGATCTGCACCCGGTCACCGACAAAAAGGGAATGGCTGCTTACCTGTCCCTTGTGAAGATCCAGTATCACCAGATAGTTGAAAACGCCACTGCCACCCGGGCTGTCCCACAGTGCCAGCACAATTTCCTGCTCTCCATCATTATCCAGGTCTCCCTTCAGTTCAAATCCCTCGACAAGCCCGCGTTCTGGCGCGGTCGCGTTGGCAGAAACAGGAGGCCCGGCCGCAGCCACCGGCTTGTCTCCTGCCACAGGGACGCCATCATCAGCGGAAAATACGGCAGCAACAGACAGGAAACACAAAGAAACTGTCACCAGGAATATCCCCGGAATTTTTCTCAACGGCATCATTCCCGATCAAACTCCAGGTTTCTGAGCAACAGTTTGACAAGCTCGATGGAGGTGTCCAGGTTCTTCTGGATCTCACGGGCGGTAATGGGTCCTTTCCCCAAACCGGCGGCCCAGTTGACAACCAGGGACAGGTGGGCAAAGCAAAGATCCAGTTCTTTTGCGAGAGCTGCTTCCGGCATGCCGGTCATGCCTACCAGGTCACAGCCGTCACGATGCATGCGCTGTATCTCTGCAGCGGTTTCGAGACGGGGTCCCTGGGTTGCACCATAGGTACCTTCCGTCTTCAGCCGCACGCTGGCATTCCGCCCTGCCTTTATCAGGATGTCGCGCAGTTCATCACAATACGGCTGTGAGAAATCCACGTGCTTGATAGGCGTTACATCGCAGCAATCCACAAAGGTATGATCTCTGCCCCAGGTATAGTCGATAATCTGATCCGGCACACACAGAATGCCCGGCTCCATGGTTATGCCGCCTACCGACGCCACGCTGATGATGCGTTTGATTCCCACGGACTCGAGCGCCCATATGTTGGCCCGGTAATTCACCCGGTGTGGTGGAATGGTATGTCCACCACCGTGCCGCGGTAAAAACACGACGGGTATGCCGGCAAAATGCCCAAAGGCCAGAGGCGCCGAAGGTTCACCATAGGGTGTGACCACGATTTTCTGGCGCTCGACCTCCAGTTCTTCCAGCCAGGCCAGCC
>DRLF01000405.1 GCA_011051425.1 Thiolapillus brandeum
GCAGCCAGGGCTTGACCTTCTTGCCCTTTTCGATGGCCTTGGAATCCACCTTGGCGGAAACCGGCGCACGCAGGTTCCAGGCAATGCGGTCACCGATATCGTGGGTCACCGGCAGATCCTTGGTGCGGCTCATGTGGCAGGTGGCGCAGGTGGGCGCGGCCGTGTAATCCTCGCCCACGATCCACTTGCCCGAATCCAGGTTCATCTTGTCCTTGTGCGCGCGGAAGGCGATACCATGAGCGGACTCCTCGTAGATCTCTTTCTGCGGATGATCGGGCCCCAGATGGCAGCGGCCACAGGCATTGGGTTCCCGGGCCTGGGCGGCAGAGAAATTGTGGCGCAGATGGCAGGCAGTGCAGGCGCCCTTGGAACCATCGGGGTTGATACGGCCAATACCAGTATTGGGCCAACTGGACTTGTCCAGGGAACCGTCGGAATTCACGCGCACGATGGAGCCGTGACAGGCGGCGCAGCCCATGGCGGTGATGGGCGAGGTTCCGGACAGGGTGGGCGCGCCTTCCACCACTTCGGCCAGCACATTGTCCAGGGAGCCAAGAATATCACCCGCGGTGGCGTGATGGCTGCGGTCGAACTCTTCCACTTCGCTCTTGTGGCACTGGGCGCAGTCTTTGGGAGAGACGATGACAGAGATCACGAAATCCTTGTGCATGATGGCATCTTTTTCGCTGCGGTCAGCCTTGTGGCACTCGTAGCAGCCCACGTTGGCGGAGAAGTGCTTGGAATGTCCCCACTGGTCATAGATACCCGGGGTCTTCTCCCGGTGACAGGACATGCAGGTGGCGCTCTCACGGCTGAGCTGATTGAAACCGGACAAAATCTTCACCGGTTCCTCTTTGTTCATGACCTGCTGTACCTTGGCCTGAGCGGGAGCCTGAGCAGGCTGTTGGGCGGGCGCAACCGGCGCTTGGGCCTGGGGAGCCGCCGGGGGTGCCGGCATCTGGGCATTCTTCCACCACCCTGCCGGATTGGCATGGGCCGTCGACCACAACATCAGGGACAACAGGCCCAGGACTGAAACCATCTTTTTCATCAGGATCTCCATTCAAGATTCCACAGTGGGACAAACAACCATCGTGGTAGCAAGCAAATCCCGGGCCAACTATTGGTTTTTCAGCGTCGAAAGATAACAAATATCAGAAAATCGTGGACTTATGATTCAGCCATAACCATGCCAGTTCACCCAGCCAAAAACAGGGGGGTGCACCGACAAACAGAGCTCACGCCCGGATTTGGTGCACGCCCCCAAACCCGATGCACCAAAACCAAACAGAAAGCCCGTGACGCGCGAACACATCACGGGCTCCGTCTCATCGTGAGGCCAACGTCAGAACAGATCGGACAGCTGTTGCTTCAGCTTGTCGAACCAGCCCTTGCCGCTCTTGCCGCCTGAAGCCTTTTCCTTGATCTCGTCAATCTGCTTGTGCAGCGGTTCGAAATCCTTCCTGGTGCCATAACCCAGCACTTCCGCCATCTTCAGCTCTTCATCCGCCGCCTTGAGCAGCTGATCCAGCTGTTTGCTGTCCTCGTCAGAACGGGATTTTTTCTCGGCGAGCTTTTCGGCTGCCGCAAGCATGTGCTGACTGCGCAACAGCGGAAGAGGCACGACTTCGGTCGTCACGACCAGGGTGTTGAGCGCCGCCTGCAGGGCCAGTTTCGCCTTCTCGGTCTCTCCCTTGTCCAGCAGGGGAGAGATGGCCTTGATGGCATCCGGATAGGTAGCCAGAGGAATGCTGGTAGTGCTGATCACCACTTCACTGGCCAGATTGCTCATCAGGCTGCGCGCCTCCTGCACCTTGCCGTCGTCAAGCAGATCCCTGGCTTCCTTGATGCTGGCCTTGACGGTATCCACGCTGGCAAACAGGTCATAGGTCACCATGTCCACGGACACGGGCACGAGCGCCAGCTTCGGATCCCTTGCTAGGATCAGTTCCAGTTTGCCTGTCGTTGCCTCCAGCGCCTTGAGGGCGTCGTCGGTCTTGCCTTCGTTGAGGGCCTGCAGCGCCTTTTGCGTCTGTTCGATGGCAGCAACAGCCTCTTCAACGATTTTCTTGCGCTGCCCGGCTGCTCTGTCAGCGGCAGACTGATCCACCTGAGTCTGAACCGCCTTGCTTTCCGCAGATTTATCCTGCGCCTTTTCGGGTAGCGCAGATGCTTGCGTGAACCCGGTCACCACGAGAAAAAGACCGGGCAACATGAAAGAAAACAGCTTTTTCATATTCAACCTCCTCTTATTCTTCAACTTCGTCTACGGGCTTGGGCAAACCGGCCAGTTTACAGACCATCTGCACCGGGCCTTTGGGAAACAGCTTGTACAGAAAATCTCGATAGGACTTGGTGTCCCGGTAGCGCTTGCCGTGCCGCCTGCCCAGGGTCTTGAGAAAGATGTGCATGCTGGGGTGCCGCATGTGATCTTCATAATATTCACGGAAGTAATAGATCATGCCCCAGTGGGTGTCCGTAAGCTTCAGGCCCTCCTGCTCTGCTATGGCCTCCGCTACCGCTTCATCCCAGTCATCAGGATTCAACAGATAACCTTCCTCATCTGTCTCGATGGTCTTGCCGTTAATCTGGATCATTGTTGTTGCTCCTTAGTGTTTGTGAAATGGCAAACCTGTTGCCGGTACACACATCACGTGGAGACAGGGGGAAATTTTTTCAAGATGCCGGCAGAGAGGGTCAGCGTGCCACAGCCTGCGAATTTGCGCGGTGTAACGCCTTGATCTGAGGCACTCCAAACCGTTTGTCCCTGCTTCCCGTATCGGGAAGCAGGGACAAATTCAAATCATCCGGAAACAAAGCGTTTTCAGTTGCAGCCTGGCCGGTGGCATTTGGCCACTTTCAGGTTGCCGTTGGTCCTGTCCCAGTAACCGATCACCGGGTTGCCATCGTTACCGAGGGCCAATGAGGCGGAGCCTCCAACATCGCCGATGGCATCTATGGTTGTAATCAGCTCATTGCCACCAGCGCAGGCCGGATCATTGCACTTGGCCACTTTCAGGTTCTGGCTGGGCTGGGCGTAATAGCTGATGACGGGATTGCCATCATCGCCAATGGCGAGGGAACTTCCCCAACCTGTATTGGTTTCGGCATCATCAACAATACTTACCAGTTCGGCGCCATTGACTGCAGGGTTGCAGGCAGGATCATTACACTTGGCCACCTGAAGGCCATGCATGTCGGTACCCCAGTAGCTGATCACAGGATTTCCATCAGCACCGATAGCAATGGAAGGGCTGCGCCCGGTATCCCCTATCGTATCCACCGCATACGAAACTTCATCGTTACCACTGCAAGCCACATCATTGCATTTCACAACGTACAGATCACTACCCGGCCATACGTAAAAGGCAATAACAGGATTGCCATCGTTGCTGATAGCGATGGCATTTGTCACATAACCGGATGATGCAACCGTACTGAGTATTTCGCCACCCCCGGTACAGGCAGGATCATTGCATTTGGCAACCTTCAGCACGTCATTGGTGCTATCCGCATAGCTGATCACGGGATAGCCGTCATTTCCGATGGCGATGGAAGTTTCTGAACCGACATCATTGGTGGCATCCACCACGGTAATGGTTTCATCATTTCCGCTACAGGCCGGATCATTGCATTTGGCCACTTTCAGGTCTTTGTTTGTCTCATCATAGTAGCTGATGACCGGGTTACCGTCGGTACTGATGGCGATAGATGTATATAGCCCCACCCGCGCGGAAGAATCAACAGTGGTAATGGTTTCATCGCCACCACTGCAATCGGGATCGTTACATTTGGCCACCTTGAGACTGAGACTGGACAGATCCCAATAGCTCATGACCGGATTCCCGTCCTGGCCGATGGCCATGGATACAAATTTCCCGGCGTTCTCGGAATCATCGACCACATACAGACTTACAGGCAGGGTGGGAATGGCCATATAGATGCTTGTGCAAATCACACTGCCATCGGCATTGATGCCATTCAGGATATGGTCCGACGGGCAAGTGCCCGTAACACGCTTCTGTACCTTGCTGGTGTCTATGTCAGCATCGCTGATGGTGGCGTCCCGAATTTCAGTGCTGCTGATACCGCCGACAGCCACGCTCAAGGTGCCGCTGGAAGAAACCGGCCCGCCGGTGAGGCCGGTGCCCGTCCTGATTTCAGTAACCGTGCCACCGCTGTTGTCGTCCACTTCACAGACGACACTGCCATCGGCATTGATTGTGCGGATACTGGAACCCGCCGCACAACTGGCGGTTAAAAGGGTATTCAGCGAAGAGGATTTTGCCGCCGTGGTCTGGCGGCTGTTGTCGGGAAAGACAAAGGCGGTGTTACTCCTGATTTCCCCGTGCACCGTCATGTTTGGCGTCGTTGGCGCCAGCAGGCTGCGCTTTCCGAGAGACACCTCATCCGCCTTCATTTCGACCCACAGGGGCGACAACAGATTGTCCGGCTTTTCAAACCGCACCTGGAAGCTGACCTCCTTGTTGTCTGCGGGGGGCCAGTCTTCTGCAGGCACATTGCTCTGCCACTCCCCTTTTTCAAAAACCCGTACCTGCAACGGATCTGCCGCCTCTTTGCTGCCAAAGAAAGCCACACTCACCACAGATGGCATGGCATGGAGCTGTTCGGCCGCAATGGAACGGGAAAGAACCACCGGCTGCCCTGCCATCAGCAGCCGCGGTGACAGGGTGAACAGAAACAGCGATGCCATAAAAAACCGGATAGACATGAATACCTCCCGCGTATTTTGTAACTATGTCAAAAATGCAGCCCTGATCAAGGCCTCCTTATCTTATTAAAGATAGACCTGTATTCTGTTTACCGCCATCAGATGTTTTTGTGAAAGGAAAACCTGCGCGAATAAGGGAAAACCACCGGTTACTCCGCCCGCAGGGCTTCAATGGGATCCAGATGCGCCGCCCGCCGGGCGGGCACCACTCCGGCAATCAGGCCGATGCTCACTGCCAGCACTTCGGCCAGAATCACGTAGAGCATGGGTGTATGCACAGGCAGGGCGGGAATGGCAGCATGGAGCAGCCAGGCGATACCCACCCCCAGCCCCAGGCCGCTGATGCCACCGATAGCCGCCAGCACCATGGCCTCCCCCAGGAACAGGTTGAGTATCTGGGAGCGTTTCGCACCGAGCGCACGCAGCAGGCCGATTTCACTGGTGCGCTCGTTCACCGCGATGCTCATGATGGTGACGATGCCGATGGCACCCACCAGCAGGGAAATGCCGCCAATGGCCGCCACGGCAAAGGTCAGCACGTTGAGGATGGACCCCAGCACATCCAGCATCTGCTGCTGGGTGGTGACCGTGTAGTCTTCCTTGCCGTGCCGGGCCGTGAGCGTTCGTTTTATCCCCGCCACCACGGTATCCACCGCCACCTCCTCCCGGTACATGACATCGATCTCGAACAGGCTGTCGCGGTTGAACAGGCTGAGCGCCCGGGCGGCTGGAATATAGACCGTGTCGTCCAGATCGAAACCCAGCACCGTACCCTTGGACTCCATCACGCCGATCACCCGGTAGCGGCTGCCGCCGATGATGATACGCCTGCCCAGAGGACTGGTCTCACCGAACAGTTCCTGCCGCAGCTTGCTGCCCAGCACCGCAAAGGCCCGGGGCGCCGTGGGATCATCCGCCGGCAGGAAACGCCCGGAACGCACGGCCATGCTGAAAGCCTCTGGCATCTGCGGCCCGGAGCCATAAACCGAGGTGCGCCGGCGGCGGCTGTCTGCTTCGATTTCCGCATTGCCCTGTACGAAAGGAACCACCGCTTTGACGAAAGGCAGGCGCTGCAATGCCTCTGCATCCTCGATGCTCAGGGGGCGTTCTGTGCCGAAGACCCCCATGCTGGTGCCTGCCGTCGTGGCCTTGCCGGGATTGACCGCCACCAGGGTCGTGCCGAACTGGGTGAATTCCTGCAGCACGAAGCGGTGTATGCCTTCACCGATGGAAGTCAGCAGGATCACCGCCGCAATCCCCACGGCAATACCCAGCGCCGTCAGTACACTGCGCAGGCGATGGGCAGTGATGGAACGGAGGGTCAGCGTGAGAAAGTCCCGGGCCAGCATGGTTCTATCTTCCCGACAGGGCGGCAACGGGATCCAGCGCTGCCGCCCGCCTCGCGGGCAA
>DRLF01000406.1 GCA_011051425.1 Thiolapillus brandeum
ACACGGGATTGGCTCAACGGTCATATCGGTACCGCTGGCATGTTCCCGCGGGGAATCGATCAGCGGCATCCTACCATGAACCGGTTGTTTGTCGGACTGAAGTCCGACCTACATTACTTAAATAATTTCAGTATATTGGAGTGACAATATAATGCTCAGCATCAAGAACCTGCACGTCAACGTGGACGGCAAGGAAATTCTCAAGGGCCTGAACCTGGAAGTGGGTAAAGGCGAAGTCCATGCCATCATGGGCCCCAACGGTTCGGGCAAGAGCACCCTCTCCTATGTCCTTTCCGGACGCGAGGGTTACGAAGTCACGGGCGGTGAAGTCCTTTTCGAGGGCCGCAACCTGCTGGAAATGGAACCCGAAGAACGTGCCTGGGCGGGGATCTTCCTCGCCATGCAGTATCCGGTAGAACTCCCCGGCGTCAACAACATGACCTTCCTGCGCGAATCCCTCAACGCCATCCGCAAAGCCCGGGGAGAAGAGGAACTGGACGCTGTGGCTTTCATGAAACTGATACGCGAAAAAGCGGCCACCGTGAAACTCGACGACAAGCTGCTGAAGCGCAGCGTCAACGCCGGTTTCTCCGGCGGCGAAAAGAAACGCAACGAGATCCTGCAGATGGCGCTGCTGGAGCCAAAGCTGGCCATTCTGGATGAGACAGATTCGGGCCTGGACATCGATGCCCTGCGTATCGTGGCCGAAGGCGTCAACCTGCTGCGCAACCCCGAGCACTCCATCATCATGATCACTCACTACCAGCGCCTGCTGGACTACATCCAGCCGGACTTCGTTCATGTACTGGCCGATGGCCGCATCATCCGTTCCGGCGGCAAGGAACTGGCCCTGGAACTCGAAGACAAGGGGTACGGCTGGGTGCTGGAGGAGTACGCGGCATGAACCCGGTTGCGACAAACCACTGGGCCAGGGAACTGGTGAAGCAGAGCGCTCCCGCGCCCGCAGACTGGCTGGGCGAACTGCGTAATAAGGCAAACGATCAGCTGGACAGCCTGCCCCTGCCCCGCCGCAAGCTCGAAGCCTGGCGCTACAGTCGCGTGGATGCACTGCTGAAACAACAGTTCACACCGGTTGTTCAGGCGCCTGATTGCACTTCCCTGTCCCGGCCCGAAAGTGAAAGCCCTTACATGCTGGTGTTCGTGGACGGCTGGTTCAGCCCCGCCCTTTCCCGCATCGACGACCTTCCCGGTGAGGTTACGCTGAAAAGCATTCACCAGGCACTCAATGACGGTGATGCGCTGTTACAGCAATACCTGGGCACGCTGGCAAACGCAGGTGAAAACCTGTTCACCGCACTGAACACCGCGCTCATCAATGACGGCCTGTTCCTGCACGTTCCTTCCGGTGTCTGCCTCGAAGCGCCCGTCGAAGTGTTCTATCTGAACTCGGCTTCCGAACAGGCACTGCTCGTGCAACCACGCAACCTGCTGGTGCTGGACGAAAGGTCAGAAGCCACCGTCATCGAGCATTTCCTTGGTGATGAGGATAAAACCTATTTCCACAACAACATCACTGAAGTGCAACTGCATGGCGATGCAAGGCTCTCTCATTATCGCATCCAGGATGAAAGCAACGGTGCCTGGCACCTGAGCAACCTGTACCTGCAGCAGGGAGAAAAAAGTCACTATCACGGCATTACCCTTTCCTTCGGTGGCAAGTGGGCGCGCACGGATTACCGTAGCTCGTTCAGCGGACCGCAGGCAGATTGTGACCTGCGGGGACTGTACGTGGTGGGTGATGACCAGCTCAGCGACTTCCACCTGGACATTCATCACAACCAGCCGGCCTGTAACAGCCGCGAGCAGTTCAAGGGACTGCTGTACGGCAAAGGGCGTGCCGTTTTCGACGGACGCATTCTGGTGGACCAGGTCGCCCAGCTTACCGATGCCCAGCTTACCAACGACAATCTCATGCTCACACGCAATGCCGAGGTGGACACCAAGCCCCAGCTCGAGATCTACGCCGACGATGTGAAATGCAGTCATGGCACAACCGTGGGCCAACTGGATCCTCAGCAAATCTTCTATCTGCGCTCACGGGGTATTGAAGAAAGCGCCGCAACCCACATGTTGTGTCAGGGATATGCGCAGGAAGTTATCGAGCATATCCATCTGGGCAGCCTGCGCGAACAGGCTCTCAAGCGCTTGCAGGACACACTGGAAAAACTGCCGGAATGACAAACGCTGATATACAGGACAACGCCCTTGAACAGCAGGTCATTGAAGCCATAAAGACCGTGTACGACCCGGAAATCCCGGTGAACGTCTATGACCTCGGGCTGATCTACGACATCGCCATCGATGCGGACCACCGGGCGCACATCCGCATGACACTCACCGCGCCGGCATGTCCGGTAGCCGGTATTCTACCGGGCCAGGTCGAAACTGCCGTAAAACAGGTGGATGGCATCACCGATGCGGATGTGGAACTGGTTTGGGATCCGCCCTGGAGCCAGGATCGCATGAGCGAAGAAGCCCAGCTGGCACTGGGGCTGTTATAACGGAGAGAGAACATGAACATCCAACTGACAGAAAACGCCGCACAACACATCAGGAAAATGCTGGCCACACAGGACGATGCCATCGGCCTGCGTCTGGGCACGAAAAAGTCCGGCTGCACAGGGTTTGCCTATGTCGTCGATTATGCCGATGGAGTAAATGAACACGATCGGGTATTCGAAAACCGGGGTGTAAAACTTGTCGTGGACGAAGAGAGTCTACCCTTGCTGGACGGACTGGAGCTGGATTTTACCAGCAACAACCTGCTAAACCAGGGGTTCGAGTTTCACAACCCCAACGTCAAAGACACTTGCGGCTGTGGAGAATCCTTCAACGTATGAGCATGAACCTGGATGAAATCGTCGATATCTTCGACATCCTGGGTGACTGGGACCAGCGCTACCAGTACCTGGTGGAACTGGGTGAAAAACTGCCGCCCATGCCGGAAGAACTGAAGACGGAAGAGAACAAGGTCAAGGGCTGCATGAGCCAGGTCTGGGTACACCCCTACAGGGACGAGGAACATCCCGAACGCATCCATTTCCATGGCGATTGCGACACCAGCATCATCAAGGGCGTGCTCGCCCTGCTGATTCAACTGGTGGATGGCAAGACTGCCGAAGAAATCCAGCAGCTGGACGTGGATGAATTCTTCAGCCGTCTAAAGCTGGACGAACACCTCTCGCCCAACCGCCATTTTGGCATCTACGCCCTGGTGGAACTGATGAAGAAACAGGTGGCTGATCTTCAGTAGATAGCCACATACATCGCCGTGATGCGATCCATCTGTTTCAGGATATTGTCCAGTGAACGCGTCACGAGGGATGGAATGAATTTTCCGCCACGGATCCTGAAACTGATTTTGAAGGTGTTCCAGTCGGTCTGCACCTTGTCCAGCGCCTCATTGATTTCCGGCGTATTCTCAGGAGCCTTCTTCAGGGTTTCCAGGGCGTCGCTGAACTCCTTTACCGCCTTGTCGTACTCGGCGCTGTATTCGTCCGTATCCAGCCCCCAGGCCTTGAAAACGTAGAACTTCGCAATCCGCTGGGAAAGCATCCGCTGGCGGTCGGAAATATTGATGAGGCGCCCCTTGCTGGTACCGGAGCGCTCCTCCAGCAAGGTGACGAACCGGTTGGAATACTTGAGCATCTTGTCTGCGATGGCATTCACCTGCGGCGCCTGCTGCAGATTCGGTTCCGTCTTTACCAGCAACCTGTATGCAAACCACAGCCGGCTGATCTTTCCAATGACTTTCTTTTCCTTCGGCGTTTCCGCGAATGGGACCAGCTGCTCGAGATTGCGGTCGAACTGGCGAATGGTGTCGTCCATCTGCTTTACGGCACTCAACATGGTGTGCTGCCCCACCAGCGCATACGCCTTTACCATACGCTGACTGAGCATACGCTGCTGGCCGGCGATACTGATGGCATCATTCATCGCCAGGGCAGAAGCGGTGAGTGGCGCCAATAGCAGGCAACACGAAAACAGCAGCATAAAACAGACTTTTCGATTGTTTTTCAAGGAGCCACCCCTCTTGAAAGCGTCAGACAGGGACACAGAGAATGGCGCGATTGTAGCAACATACCCTCTGAAATATCACAGGGAATGCGTGGTTTTGCTATCCCCATCATATTTGGCATGCAGCGAGGGATCCCGTGCCGGAAACCAGATACGCAACGCCAGCCCCCCCAGCGTTGATCTGCCGGCTTCCAGCGTGCCTCCATACAGTGTGATGATCTCATAAGCCACGGAGAGACCAATGCCCTGACCCGCCACCGTCTCGTCTGCCCGCTTCCCCCTTTGAAGCAGTTCGTTCCAGCGAGAGGCAGGAATACCGGGACCGTCATCTTCGATCAGCAGCAGTTCCCCATTCTCCGCAATACTCACCCGTACTTTGCTGTTCGCATATTTGAAAGCATTTTCCAGGAGATTGCCCATCACTTCCATCAGGTCTGCTTCATCACCGTGAAAAACGGCCCGGGTATCGAGTTCGCGGACACAGTTCAGTTTTTTTTCGGCATAAATCTTTTCGAGAGTATCCAGCAGGCGCGTTACCACAGGTGCGAGCGCCACGGGTTCGGTCAAGGCAGACCGGGCAGCCACCGCTGCCCGGCTCAATTGATGCTGTACGATATGATCCATGCGGCCCAGCTGCTCAACAGTGGTCTCACGAAGCTTTGAACAAGGCACCTTGCTGTCCTGCAGTACGGTACTGAGATATGCCAGTGGCGTTTTCAGGCTGTGCACCAGATCATCCAGGCTGTTGCGGTATCGCTGCTGTACCGAATCGGCATGTTCCATCAGGGCATTCAAGCTGGAAGTCAGACCTAGCAGCTCTGCCGGATATTCACCCGCCAGGCGTTTCTTCCGCCCCTGATGTATGGCCTGAAGGTCATCCTCTACCCGTCGCAAGGGCCTCAACCCCCAACGCAGCACAAGCGCCTGCACCAGCAACAGGGCCAGTGCCAGCCCCCCCAGCCAGGCCCACAGGTTCAGGCGAAAAGCCGCCAGTTGCGCTTCAAACGGCTGTACCTGTTCCACCACGTTGAAGGTGAAGGCCTGTGAATCCCCGGCATCGTCCTCCCATTCCACGCCGTAGGAAAACAGAAAATGACCATCCAGGCGTTTGAAGCGGAATTTACCCGCGGGCAATGAAGGAGCAGCCGGGATGGTCAGTCCCAGTGATGAGCGGGAACGCCAGAGCAACTTTCCGTCTGCGGTGCTGACAAAGGCATACAGGCCCGAATCCGGCCGGGAAAACCGTGGCTCGGGCAGATTCTCCGGCAGTTGCATTCTTCCCCGGGCATCCACATCTGCGGCCGCCAGCAGCCCATAGACATGAGATTGGAGTTTTTCCCTCAGCGCGGCCTCACTGCTTTTTCGAAACGCCGAATCAAGCGCCCAGCCTGTAATCCCCAGAAATCCCGCAAGTACCAGGGTGGCCATGAGCAGCAGTCGAAGATGAATGGACCGCATCAACCAGCCGTTCTGTCCAGCCTGAAGCAGTATCCCCTTCCCCTCAGGGTTTCAATGGGTTTGATCCTGTTGTCGGGATCCAGTTTGCGCCGCAGCCGGCTGAGCAGCACTTCCAGAACATTGCTGTCCCTGTCATAGTCCTGCTCATAGATATGTTCTGTAAGCTCAGTTTTCGACACGACCTCGCCGGCATGGAGCATCAGATATTCCAGCACCCGGTATTCATACGCAGTCAGTTGCACCGCCTCACCGTTTATTTCGAGACTTTGTGACATGGTGTCGAGACTGATGGAACCAAACTGCAGCACGGGTGTGGACCAGCCGCTGCTGCGCCGCAGCAACGCATTGAGCCTCGCCAGCAGTTCCTCGAATTGAAATGGCTTTACCAGGTAATCATCCGCCCCAGCCTCCAGCCCTTCCACCTTTTCCTGCCAGCGTCCCCTCGCCGTGAGAATGAGAATGGGAAAATCCCTGTCTTCAGCGCGCAAGGTACGGATGACTTCCAACCCAGGAAGATCCGGCAGTCCAAGATCGATGATGGCCACGTCGATGGGAAACTCCCGGCCCAGATAGAGACCGTCGGTGCCGTTTTCAGCCTGCTCCACTGCATAGCCGCTTCTCTCCAGTTGGCCAGACAACTGCTGCAGCAGGGGTATTTCATCTTCGACCAGTAACAGCCGCATTTATATCACCCGGCAACCATTGCCGTTATGTCCAGGTTGCGTTGTCATTCCTATCGCCTGCGCCGGATAATTTCACCGGTAGCCGGATCAACCCGCAAACGGCGAACCTTACCGTTGCCGGTAAGCACCCGGATGCGGTACTCCGCACCGATTTCTTCGGCAGACAGGATACGGCCGTCGAATTGCCCACGCACGCGGTTTACCGCATCGTCGAGACTGATGCTGTCCATGCTGTCACTGAAGCGGCTCATTTCAGCTTTCTTACTGTGGTGTTTACCCCCACGCTCTCCTGCAGAGGCACTGAGAAACCAGCAACCTGCAAGCAGGGTAATGAATAGTTTTCGAACAACCGACATCGTGAGGAACCTGTTTTTCAGCAGGATGATTGAATCATCCCTCGTCAACCCGTCAGAACAGGACTTCATCCTAACCTGTAGGACACCTGAAGATCAAAATACCAGAATGATACTGAACCGGGACTGAACAGAGGCACACAAGCCAGGGAATCAAACCAGCCATCATGCCTGCGCGAAAATCACCTCACTACCGAGGCAGACAATCACAGCGCAGCAATGGCAGCCTGACACAAAGCCAGCAGAGAAGCGGGGAAAATGCCGTAATAAAGCATGGCCAGACCATTCACGGAAATAGCCATGCGCGCATCCACGTTTGCGACGATGGGCGCATGGGTGATGGGCTGATCGAAATAGATGACCTTGATAACCCGCAGGTAATAGAAGGCGCCGACTACAGAGAAGAATACAGCCACCAGCGCCAGCCACAGCATGTTGGCGTTCACCAGGGCATCCAGCACAAACAGCTTGGCGAAGAATCCCACAGTAGGTGGTACTCCCGCCATGGAGAACATGATCAGCATCATCATGGCCGCCAGCCAGGGACTGCGTTTGTTCAGCCCT
>DRLF01000407.1 GCA_011051425.1 Thiolapillus brandeum
GGTGAGTTTGTGTCGGTGAAAGGAAAGCTGCTTTCACTCCGGGTTCATGAGGGCGACTACCGGTTTACGAACAGCGCAGGCAGCGAGAATGTGACCGTAACTGCCGGGACAGTGACCGTTGTCGACCCGGATGGCGTTGAACACACCATAACGGCAGGCAATTCATTCACGTGGCCCGCGCCTTCCCCCGTCATTGCGGAACTGATAGGCAATGCCCCTCGGTTGTCAGAAGTATCGCCACCGCCTTATCACTCCTCTCCCTACAAACCGGGAAACGGTTTGGTTGGATTGATTCCCCTAGTGTACAAATTCGACCGGCCCGTGGTTTCCATCGGCAGTGAAAGTTCCTTCTTCTTCGGCCAGAACAACAGGGGATATGCATTCTCCGGCACGCTGGATGAGCTGAGCGCACTGGATTACGCTCGCCCTGTCTGGAATGCAGCGAAAGACGAGCTGACCATAAATATTGTATGGAATGTATGGAAGCAGAACTACAGCGGCTTACCCCGTCGCGGCGACTTCACAGCGGTACTCAAGCTCGTTGATGTGGCAGGTGCCGATGGCACTACCCCCGCGATCGGTCACACACTGCCTATTTTCATTACCCAGGAAGGCAGTCCCATCGACCATGGATATTTTCATTTCTGGACGGACACCGGTTTCCCCTATGACATCGAGATGCTGCGTGAACCTCCCGGTCCCCTGCCGGCGGGTCTGGCACTGGGCAGCCCTGTCTATCATTTTACGAATGGCGGCACACCCGCAAACAGCAGCCTCAGCCTTTCACTCGCCAGGCATCTGGCGCTTCCCAAGGCAGCCAAAGGCGGCGGACTCTATGTCTGGCGAAACAGCCAGTGGGAGTTGGTGGCCGAAGGCATTCACAGTTCTTGGACGCCAGACACCACGGAGGTAACAGTCGCGGAATTCTATGACCCATCGGTCCTGAAACCGGCTGAAATCCTGTCCATCACTCCGAACCGCAAGAGCGGTGAAGTGGAAGGGAATATACCGCTCGTCATCCGTGCAGCTTCCTCCCTGGGCATCGATCTCCAGCGCACAATGGTGCGCGTGAATGGCAATCGTGTACTCTCGTATGATCCGACGTATCCGGACCGGCTGGATGAGGACGGATACTGGTCACTCGAGGAAGACAATGACATCACGACACTCAGCTATGCACCTGCAGGCGGCTGGAGTCCCTGTCAGGTGGTCTACGGAAGCATGCAGGTTGCCGGACTCTATGGCCGACCTGTTCGGGATGCATTCTCGTTCCAGGCCAAGATCAACAGCAGCAGCGATAGCGATCATGACGGCATAGCCGACTGCTGGGAAGATGCCAACGGCCTTGATACCGGTGTGGATGACAACGCCGGAGATCCCGATGGCGACAGCTTCAGCAATTTTCAGGAATTCAGGGCCAGAACCCATCCGGGTTCGAAAACATCCATACCGGCGATTCCCCAGTGCAATACCGGGTTGGTCACCTTGTCTGACCCGCAATACACAGACGATATTGCCAGTTTCATGTCGGAAGTTTCCATCGGGACGGACGGTGATCTCGTTGTCGGTGCAGATGGCATGCTGTTCCTGAATGCACCCACTGTATCGCTAAACGGGGGCTTTCATGTGCAAAGCGGCGGAGAAGTCTTTGTCAATGCAAAAAGCATAAGCTGCACACAATAGCCCCGAAGATCTGCCTGGGTATCGATCGTCAGAATGATGCCGATTGAGCCCTCTCCCAAAACCGGGAGAGGGCTCAAGATGTAGCCCCGGGTATATATTCACCCCTCACCCCAACCCTCTCCCCTCCAAGAGGATGTCATAAATGCTTGCCCTGGAGCCGGCTCCAGGATCTACACTCGACATAAACCTGGCCTTTCACTGTCTGCCGAAATGCAAGCTTTCTCGGGAAAAGCCGGTCTCATGGTTACCAAACCCACAACAGTTACAGAGTGAAAAAATGAAGATACCCCAGATTGCACTTGCCGCACTGTTCCTGCTTGGAAGTATCCAGGCTTACGCTGCCGGTACACAATATGAAATTCAGGTAAACGGCCTGGCCTGTCCGTTCTGCGCCTACAGCATCGAGAAGAAGTTCAGCAAGATCGACGGCGTGCAGAATGTAAACGTGGAACTGGAAGCAGGGAAAGTGTTTGTGGATACAGCTGATGGTGTTCAACTGACCGAACCTCAGATGATCAAGCTGTTCAAGGAAGCCGGATTCACCTACAAGGGCTTCAGGGCAACCCCCCTGTGAGCCACCGGGAAATACCGGTCAACGACACCAAAGTCACCTGGCTGGCACTGTTTACCACGCTGGGCACATTGGTCTGTTGCGCGCTTCCCATCACACTGGTCACCCTGGGGCTGGGAGCTGCCGTTGTTTCCATGACCAGCAGCTTTCCCTTTCTGATCACCCTGAGCCAGCACAAGACCTGGGTATTCGCCTTTTCGGGCGCCATGCTGCTCCTCTCCGGCTGGCTGCTGTACCGGCCGAACCGCAGCTGTCCGGCTGATCCCGAACTGGGCGCCTTGTGCGAAAGAAGCCACAAGTGGAACCGAC
>DRLF01000408.1 GCA_011051425.1 Thiolapillus brandeum
CAGACAGCCGTGCCGTGATGCAACGTGAGCGCCATGGCACCCTGCTGGTGGATATGGAGCGGCGTCTGGATCTGTTTGAACTGGCGCTTTGGAAGATCGATGCCAGTATCTACCCTTACTCGCGCATGCTGGACGACCGTTCTGACCCGCGGCCCTATTATGATGACAAGGGCATTTTCCTGCCGGATGTCTATGACGACCTGGACAACGGTATCAGCGGCATGGATCAGTACCGGGCCGCCCTGGCGCATATGGCCGGGCATCGCCGCTGGACAGCGCCTGTATTTGCTGACAACCGCAGCCCCATGCAGCGAATCGCCATCGAAACCTTCGAGGATTCGCGCATCGAATACCTGCTGATGCAGGAGTATCCGGGACTGCGCCGCATATTCCAGGCATTGCATCCGGTGCCTGTCGAGGATGAGTGCGACGGGAAACATGAATCCTGTGTCCGTCATCGCCTGACCATGCTGTCACGTGCCATTCTCGATCCGGATCATGGTTACAGGAATCCGGATCTCCTGGAATTCGTTCAGCGCTTCTTCGAAATCATGGAAAAAGGTGATACCACCACGATGGATGTGGAACTGCTGGGCATCCAGTACATGGCGCGCACCCGCACCCAGGCAGATGCCTTGCCCAATGTCTGGTTCAAGGATACGGAAATCAGCTACCGGGATGACAACCGCAACCTGTGGCAGTTCTACGAACTGGATGACGATGAGGATTTCCATGTAGAGCCCACTGAACTGGAAGAAACCGAGCCTGACGACACGCTGCCACCCCGGCACTACCCGGAATGGGACTACACCACCCAGACCTACCGACCGGATTGGGCCAGTGTGTATGAAACCCTGCATCCCTCGGAAGATGCGGCTTATATCGATGGTTTGCTGCGCAAGCATGACCGTCTGGCAAAGCAGATCAAACGCATGCTGGATCTGCTGAAACCGCAGAACTACCAGCGCATACGCTACCAGGAAGAGGGTACGGAACTGGATCTGGATATCGCCATCCGCTCGCTTATCGACTACAAGACCGGGCATAACCCGGATCCACGCATCAATATCAGCCACAAACACAACGACCGCAATATTGCCGTGACCATACTGCTCGATCTTTCCGAGTCCCTGGCCCAGCCGGTGGGCAATACCGGTCAGACCCTGCTGGAACTGGAACAGGAAGCGGTATCCCTGCTGGCCTGGGCCATCGAACAGCTGGGTGACAGTTTTTCCATTGCGGGCTTCCATTCCAATACCCGTCACGAAGTTCGCTATTACCACATAAAGGGCTTCAGTGAAGGCTGGAACATGGATGTGAAAGGGCGTCTTGCGGCCATGGGTGCCGGTTACTCCACCCGTATGGGTGCCGCCATGCGTCATGCGGCACATTATCTCGAGCATCAGAAATCCGACAAGAAACTGTTACTGGTGATTACCGACGGCGAACCGGCAGACATCGATGTGCGTGATGAAAAGCATCTCATCGAGGATTCACGTATGGCGGTGCGGGAGCTTGATCAGCTGGGTATTTACAGCTATTGCATCAATCTCGACCCCAAAGCGGATGAATATGTGGCGGATATATTTGGCAATCAGTATTCCATCATCGACAAGCTCGAGAGCCTGCCGGAAAAACTGCCCAAACTCTTTCTGGCGCTCACCAAATAACCGGTTTCGCTGCAACAGCTGTTTCTCATTTTGGTCTTGACAGGATCGGCACAGGCGGGGATACTGATCAGGAAATAAACTGACTGGTCTGTTTTATGTCGCTTTCAGACAAAGCACTCGCTACCCGGGAACGGATTCTTACGGCAGCCACCGAATTGTTCTATCTGAACGGTTATCACGCCACAGGACTGGACAAGGTTATTCGCCGGGCAGGTGTGACCAAGGGTAATTTTTACTACCATTTTCCCAGCAAGGAAGCGCTGGCGATCGCCACGCTGGAATGGCAGTTCGAAAAGGTTTCCCGTGAACTGCAGACCCAGGTGCTGACCAAAGACAGCACGCCCCTGGACACGTTGATCGCGCTGCTGGAATTCATGGCGGCAAGACAAAAACAACAACATGAAAAAGGCCAGATATGTGGTTGTTATTTCGGTAATTTCACTCTGGAGCTCAGCGCGGCCAGCCCGCAGGTGCGCGCCAAGGTGAACGAAATATTTTCACGCTATCTCGGGTTGATCGAAGACCTGTTGCAACGTGCTGTTGAGGAAGGACAAATAAAAAAATCACTGGACCCGGCCAGGTTCGCGGCTGTAGTGCTTGGCCAGATAGAAGGGGCCATCCTGCTCGACAAAGCCAGTCAAAATCCGGTTCATTTTGAAACGAGTATCGAATTTATCAGGCAGTATCTGAAGGCTGCCTGATATCACGACAGCTGCTCCCCAGGGGTAGCTGAAAATCCGCCGTACAAACGGCTTTTTTTAGGTAACAAAAACAGACCGACAGGTCGGTTTATTAATTGAGAGGACAGAACAATGACGAATGTACTTGTTAACCCGGTGATACCTGAGTCAGATCAGGAGCTTGTCAGTAATATCTTCGGTGGCGTGGAAGAGCATCTGGGGTTTGTGCCGGCCGGTTTGCGCCTGTATGGCATCAGCCCGCCACTGTTGCAGAGTTTTGTGGGTACCGTCGGTTACTTCATGGGGCATGAACGGCTCAGCCAGAAACTGCTGGCATTTGTTCGCTATCTGGTATCTTCGGATGCGAACTGCCATTTCTGTATCGACTTCAATGGCGCTATTCTGATGAACCAGGGTGTAACGGCAGAGGAAATCCAGGCAGCGAAAGACAATCCGCACGACGCTCCGCTGGATGCCGGGGAAAAGACGCTGCTCAGGATTGCTCTGTCTGCCATAGAAGATCCCGAGGGTGTGAGCGCCGCGGACATCGATGCCGCCAGGCAGCAGGGTTACAGTGACCGTGATGTGTTCGATGTTGTGGCAGTGGCTGCGAACAACAAAGCTTTCACTCATGTTTTGCGCACCTTCAATGTGGAAGATCAGGGGGCTTTCGCCTGAAGCTGACAGGAAGGCCGGGCGGCAGCCAGGGTGTGGCCCGGCCTGTTCAGTCAGTCAGGTGCCATGGGTACGGTTTTTACTCGCCTCCGAAGGGAAATTTCCCCGAAAATAGGGCATAATGCGCGTTTTTCCAACGATCCGCCCTGCGGGCAGAGAAACGGCTTATGCAAGCACTGGTTGGCGTCATCATGGGGTCCAGTTCCGACTGGGAAACCATGCGTCATGCGACAGAAACCCTGGAGAAGCTGGGTATCCCTTTCGAGAAGGAAGTGGTATCTGCCCACCGTACTCCCGACAAACTGTTCCAATATGCGGAACAGGCCAGGGAGCGGGGCATAGAGGTAATCATCGCCGGCGCCGGTGGCGCGGCGCATCTGCCCGGCATGGTGGCCGCCAAGACCAGCCTGCCGGTACTGGGTGTGCCTGTGCAGTCCAAGGCGCTCAATGGCATGGATTCACTGCTTTCCATCGCACAGATGCCTGCGGGCATACCTGTTGGCACCCTGGCCATCGGACGGGCAGGCGCCGTCAATGCCGCACTGTTTTCGGCATCCATCCTGGGCAACAAGTACGCTGAAATACAGTCTGCCCTGGATGATTTCCGGAAGCAGCAGACAGAAACGGTGCTCGCAAATCCCGATCCTGCAGCAGGCTCATGAAAATCGGTATCCTCGGCGGGGGGCAACTGGCGCGTATGCTGGCGCTGGCGGGTTATCCACTGGGACTGGATTTCACGGTGCTGGAACCCGCTGCCGATGCCTGTGCCGCACCGCTCTCCCGGCACATACAGGCTGCCTATGATGATGCGGAAGGTCTTGAAAGACTGGCGGCAGAATGTGAACTCATTACCTATGAGTTTGAAAGTGTGCCGGCAGATGCCGTGGAGAAGCTGGATGCGTCCCTGGACGTATTTCCGCCGCCTTCGGCCCTTGCTACGGCCCGGGACCGGAATCACGAGAAAACCCTGTTCAATGAACTGGGCATAGAAACCGCGCCTTTTGCAGAAGTTCATGATCTGCGAACTCTGCAGCTGGCCGTGGAAAATATCGGATTGCCAGCCATCCTCAAGACCCGCACCCTGGGTTATGACGGCAAAGGCCAGCAGGTGATTCGTCCCGGTGACGACCTGCAGTCGGCATGGGAAGCCATCGGTGAGGTGCCGGCGATACTGGAAGGTCTGGTGGATTTCGAGCGTGAAGTATCGATCATCGCAGTGCGCAACGTATCCGGTGAAATGGCTTTCTATCCGCTGGCGGAAAATGTACACGAACAGGGCATACTGCGCCTGTCCACCTGCCTGCATGATGATTTCCACCAGCCTCTGGCGGAAGAATATGCGAAGCGTGTGCTGCAACGGCTGGACTATGTGGGCGTTCTGGCCATCGAGTTCTTTCAGGTAGGCTCTCACCTGCTGGCCAACGAGATGGCACCCCGGGTGCACAACTCCGGACACTGGACTATCGAAGGCGCGGAAACCAGTCAGTTTGAAAATCATTTACGGGCCATACTCAATCTCCCGCTGGGCAGCACAGCGCCCGTGGCGCATGCCGCCATGGTGAATATCATCGGTGAACTGCCTGATACCCGTGTTGTACTCGGGATGAAAAACGCGCACTTGCATCTGTATGGCAAGGCTCCCAGAGCAGGGCGCAAGATTGGGCATGTCACGGTGCGGGAAGCGACGGCACAGATGCTGCAGGAAAGCCTGACCCTGCTGAAAGAAACTGACCTGATTTCCTTTTGACCATTGGTAAATGATGCCAAATGAAGGATTCGAATGACACCTGACATGCTTTGGTTTATCGCGGCTGTGGTGGCGGGTCTGATGGTTCTGGTCTGGAGTGCTGATCAGTTCGTGGCTGGTGCTGCGGGCTTGGCGCGGGCGCTGGGCATTTCCACGCTCATCATTGGCCTGACTATCGTTGCCTTTGGTACATCGGCGCCAGAGATGCTGGTATCTGCCGTAGCTGCGCTGCAGGGAAACAGTGGCCTGGCGATCGGGAACGCCGTGGGTTCCAACATTGCCAATATGGCACTGGTGTTGGGCGTGACGGCGCTGATCGCTCCGCTGGCGGTCCATTCGCGCACCCTGAGCCGGGAATTCCCCCTGATGCTGCTCGTGATGGTGGTTTCCTGGCTGCTGTTGTGGAATGGTGAACTGTCGCGCCTGGACGGGATTGTGCTTCTGGCCGGCATACTGGCGGTGATCCTCTGGACCATTCATCTGGCGCGCACCTCGGGTGTCGAAGATCCCCTGATCGAGGAACTGACAGAGGAAATTCCCGAAGCCATGCCCAGGCGACGGGCCTGGTGGCTGCTGTTGTCGGGGCTGGTGCTGCTGCTGGCCAGTTCCAAGCTGCTGGTGTGGGGGGCTGTGGGTATCGCCCAGTACTATGGTGTCAGTGATCTGGTGATTGGACTGACGATCGTGGCCATCGGTACCTCTCTGCCGGAACTGGCTGCATCAGTCGCTGCAGCGCGCAAGAACGAGCATGATATCGCCGTGGGCAATGTGGTCGGTTCAAACCTGTTCAACATTCTGGCAGTGCTGGGTATTGCCGGCACCATCGGCCCCGGTGCGGTCGATCCTGCCGTGCTGTATCGGGATTTCCCTCTCATGCTGGCGCTGGCAGTGGCCCTGTATCTCATGGCAAGAGGCTTCAATCACAATGGCCATGGCCTGATAAAGCGCTGGGCGGGCATGGTGCTGCTGCTGGTGTTCCTCGGGTACCAGGTCAGCCTGTTTCTGATGGTGTCTGCCACCGTCAGAGCAGCGACTTCCTGATTCAGGTTCGTTTCAGGGATTTTCGGTATAATTCAATCCTTTGTGCGCGTAAAGAAAATTTGAATCACTATGAAGGCACTGGAACACATTCTCGAAGTATTCATGTTCAACAGCCGTTGGTTGCTGGCGCCTTTCTATGTGGGTCTGATTCTGGCCATCGGTTTGCTGATGGTGACTTTTTTCAAAGAGTTTCTGCATCTTGTGCCCATTTCCCTTTTTCACGAGCCGGGGCCGGAGATCGTGCTGGGCATTCTGTCACTCATCGATCTGGTGCTGGTGGCCAATCTGATGCTGATCATCGTATTCGCCGGATACGAAAATTTTGTATCTCGTATCGATGTGGCGGATCACAAAGACAGGCCGGAATGGATGGGCAAGGTGGGATTCACCGACCTCAAGATCAAGCTGATCGGTTCCATCGTTGCCATTTCGGGTATCGAACTGCTGAAGCTGTTCGTCAACGTCAGTGAAGGTGTTTCCCAGCAGGAACTGATATGGAAGGTCTCCATTCACATTACGCTGGTCGTTTCCGGCGTGCTGTTCGCGCTGATGGACAGAATCGGCGGCAAGACGCCGCATTGACAGGTAGATAAATCATGTTGCGAAAAATACTGGTGGCAAACCGAGGCGAGATTGCAGTGCGCATCATCCGTGCCTGTGCCGAGATGGGCATTCGCTCCGTGGCGATCTATACCGAAGCGGACATGTACAACCTGCATGTCAAGAAGGCCGATGAGGCTTTCAGCATCGGCGAGGATCCGGTGGCAGGCTATCTGAACATCCACCGCATCGTCAATCTGGCGGTGCAGACCGGTTGCGACGCCATTCATCCCGGTTACGGTTTTCTGTCCGAGAACGCTGATTTCGCTGCCGCCTGTGAGCGCCGCGGCATCACTTTCATCGGCCCCAGTGCGGAAGTGATCCGCCGCATGGGAGACAAGACGGAAGCCCGCAAGGCGATGATCGCTGCCGGTGTGCCTGTGACGCCAGGGACCGAAGAGAATCTGTCCGGTCTGGAAGAGGCGCTGGAAGTGGCGGAAGGTATTGGCTACCCCGTGATGCTGAAAGCGACATCCGGTGGTGGAGGACGGGGCATACGCCGCTGTGATTCCCCCGAAGATCTCAACAAAAACTACGAGCGTGTGATCTCCGAGGCCACAAAAGCCTTCGGCCGGGCTGAAGTGTTCATGGAAAAATGCGTGGTCAACCCGCGCCATATCGAATTGCAGATACTGGCCGACAGTCACGGCAACTGTATTCATTTGTACGAGCGTGACTGCTCCATCCAGCGCCGAAACCAGAAACTCATCGAGATTGCGCCTTCTCCCCAGTTGGATGAAGGACAGCGCCAGTACCTGGGTGGCCTGGCGGTCATTGCTGCCAAGGCTGTGGGATATTACAGCGCGGGCACCGTGGAATTTCTCATGGACGAGAACGACCGCTTCTATTTCATGGAGATGAACACTCGGGTGCAGGTGGAGCATACGATTTCCGAAACCATCACCGGGGTGGATATCATCGAGGAACAGATTCGCGTGGCGGCGGGGCTGAAACTGCGTTTCAAGCAGCACGAGATACAGCGCCGGGGTTATGCGATTCAGTTCCGGGTGAACGCAGAAGATCCCAAGAACAACTTCCTGCCCAGCTTCGGCCGTATCTCACGCTATTACGCGCCGGGCGGACCGGGAGTACGCACCGACACGGCCATCTATACCGGCTATACCATCCCGCCGTATTTCGATTCCATGATCGCCAAGGTGATCGTCTGGGCACTGACCTGGGAAGACGCCATCAGCCGGGGCGAGCGCGCCCTCAAGGATATGGAAGTGCACGGCATACGCACGACCAAACTCTATTACGAAGAGATACTGCACCATCCCCAATTCCGTGCCGCGAATTTCACAACATCCTTCGTGGAAGAGCACCCTGAACTCACCGAATACACCGAAAAACAGTGCAAGAGTGACATCGCCGCGGCCATCGCCGTGGCGGTAGCTGCTCATGCCGGTTTGTAGCAGGTATAACCATGTCAAAGATACAGATTACTGATGTCATACTTCGTGACGCCCACCAGTCACTCATTGCGACGCGCATGCGCACCGAAGACATGCTGCCCATCTGCGACAAGCTGGACAAGGTTGGCTACTGGTCCCTGGAATGCTGGGGCGGCGCCACCTATGACGCTTGTCTGCGTTTCCTCAAGGAAGACCCCTGGGAGCGCCTGCGGAAGCTGCGCGAAGCCTTGCCCAATACACGGCTGCAGATGCTGTTGCGTGGTCAGAACCTGCTGGGCTACCGCCATTACGCCGACGATGTGGTCAGGGCATTCGTGCTCAAGGCGGCGGAAGAGGGCATGGACGTGTTCCGCATCTTCGATGCCCTGAACGACATACGCAACCTGCGCACGGCCGTCGAAGCCACGAAGGAAGCAGGCAAACATGCCCAGGGCACCATCTGCTACACCGTGAGTCCCGTTCATCATACGGAAGGCTTCGTGAAGATGGCCAAAGGCCTGGAAAAGATGGGTTGCGACAGCCTGTGCATCAAGGATATGGCCGGTCTGCTCACGCCTTATGCTACCGAAGATCTGGTAAAGGCCATCAAGGATGCGGTGGACTTGCCACTGCAACTGCATTCCCATGCCACCTCCGGCCTGGCGGAGATGTGCCATCTGAAGGCTATCGAAAGTGGCTGTGACCGTGTGGATACGGCCATATCCTCCTGGGCCGGCGGCACCAGTCATCCGCCCACGGAATCCCTGGTGGCCGGTTTAAAGGACTCGGCATACGACACCGGGCTCGACCTGGAGCTGTTGCAGGAAATCGGCATGTACTTCTATGAGGTGCGCAAGAAATATCATCAGTTCGAAAGTGAATTCACCGGCGTGGATACCCGGGTGCAGGTAAACCAGGTCCCTGGCGGCATGATTTCCAATCTGGCCAACCAGCTCAAGGAGCAGAATGCCCTCGGGCGCATGACCGAAGTGATGGAAGAGATTCCCCGGGTGCGCAAGGATCTGGGTTATCCGCCGCTGGTCACGCCTACCTCACAGATCGTCGGCACCCAGGCCGTGCTCAATGTGCTCACCGGCAAGCGCTACGAGACCATCACCAACGAGGTAAAGCTCTACCTGCAGGGAGGATACGGCCAGGCGCCCGGCAAGGTGGACAAGAAACTGCGCCGCAAGGCGGTGGGTGATCAGGACGTTATCGAAGTCCGTCCGGCAGACTTGCTCTCTCCGGAGCTGGCGCATCTGCGCAAGGAGATCGGAGAGCTTGCCAAGTCCGATGAAGACGTACTGTCCTACGCCATGTTCCCCGAGATCGGCCGTCAGTTCCTGGAGCAGCGGGAAGCAGGAACCCTGCAGCCGGAACCTCTCGAGCCGCCACCGGGAGACGGCCCCCAGGAAAATGCACCCACGGAATTCAACATCGTGCTGCACGGCGAGACCTATCATATCAAGATGACCGGCGCCGGCCACAAGGGGCAGCCCGAGCGGCATTTCTACATGATCGTCGACGGCGTTCCCGAAGAAGCCGTGGTGGAAACCCTGGATGAAATCGTGCTCACCGGCGGTGCCGAGGGTGCGGTGAAAGGCGCTATCGGCGGGCGCCGGCCCAAGGCCACGAAGGAAGGCCATGTCACCACTTCCATGCCTGGCACCATCGTGGACGTGCTGGTCAGCGAAGGTGACACCATCGAGGCGGGAGAGCCGGTGCTGATTACCGAAGCCATGAAGATGGAAACCGAGGTGCAGGCGCCCATCAGCGGCAAGGTCACCGGCGTGTTCGTGCAGAAAGGTGATGCGGTGAATCCGGACGAGGCCCTTGTCGAAATCGAACCCTGAAAATGTGCGTATCGGCCTGGCCCTGGGCGGTGGTGCTGCCCGGGGCTGGTCTCATATCGGCATTATCCATGCCCTCGATGAGCTGGGTTTGCGCCCTGATGTGATTACCGGCTGCTCCATTGGCGCCATCGTGGGAGCCGCCCAGGCAGACAGTAATCTGCAGGGTCTGGAGGACTGGGTGCGGTCCTTGCGGCGGCGTGATGTCGCGGCTTTTTTCGATATCGGCTGGGGAATGAAAGGCTTCATCGATGCGCAGCGGCTGCGGGCCTTCCTTCACGAACATGTGGTGAGTGAGGAATCACAGATCGAGAGTATGGCGAGCGCCTATGGCAACGTGGCCACCGACCTGGGCAACGGCCGGGAAATCTGGTTTACCAAGGGAAATGTGCTTTCTTCTGTCATGGCCTCCATCGCGTTGCCGGGCCTGTTCGCCCCCGTACGCTATAACGGCCGCTGGCTGGTGGACGGGGGGCTGGTGAATCCCGTGCCCGTGTCTCTTTGCCATGCGCTGGGTGCCGATGTGGTCATCGCGGTCAATCTCAATGCGGATATCCTGGGCAAGCATCTGTCATCACGCAAGGCCGATCTGGCCGCGGAAGGCGGTGCGTTCGACGGCATCCTGGGCACCATCCGCAACTACTCTTCCAACCTTTTTCCCGGCAACCGGGAAGACTCCCCGCCGGGGATGTTCGATGTCCTGGCCAGCTCTGTCAATATCACACAGGACAGGATCACCCGCAGCCGCATGGCGGGCGACCCACCGGACATTCTTCTGGAACCCCGGCTGGCGCAGATCGGCCTGCTCGAATTCCACCGGGCCGAAGAGGCAATTTCGGAAGGTGAACGCTGCGTCAAACGTATGCGGCCGGTAATCGAATACACCATGGAAAACGTGGCGCGGCTGTTCGCGAAATCCTGAGTCCCTGCTCAGCCGCAGCCGCGTATTTTTCCGAAACAGCCATTTCCATCATATCTGTGGTATAAAGGCAAAAGAAAACTTGGCTTTTTGTGCCAACAGAAAGCTGATGTAATTCGCCAAAGTACCCGTTTCAAGCGGATTTGAAATCCCGGGAAAGTCAATGGATGTTATGGAATGCAACCTGATTTGAGCACAGAAATGGATGGAAACACGGTCTTGAGTCCGGTGCTGGATCAGCGGGTAAGGCGGGAGCAGTATCGGCTGCTGTCCAACCACTTGCCAGTGGTGTTGCCGGGAAGCCTTCTGATCGCCGTACTGCTGGCCTGGGGTTTCTGGAATACGGCGGATCATACTGCCATCCTGGTCTGGCTGAGTTTGCTGGTCGCTGTGATTACTGCACGGCTGGGTCTTGCGTCCTATTTTTCCCGGTTGCCGGAGCGACCGGAAGCTGATCACCTCTTGAGGAATACACTGCTTCTCGGGTCTTTCATATCGGGTTGCATCTGGGGCAGCGCAGGCATCCTGTTTTTCGATCCGGAGAATGCCTATGGTTTTGCACTTCTGGTGATCGTGCTGGGAGGGCTCGTGGCAGGATCGCTGGGATCCCATTCCTATTATTTTCCTAATTTCCCCCTGTTCGCGATTCCCGAATTCCTGCCCCTGATGGGCGGACTGCTGGTCGTGGAGAACGATTTCTATACCCTGATCGGGCTGATGATGGCATTGTTTCTGATGCTGAATCTGTTCTACTCCAAAAAATATGCAGATATGATCGAGCGCTCCATACGGCTTCAGTTTGCCAATGATGCACTGCTGGAAAGGCTCAAGGCCTCGAACCGGGAACTGCATGAATACTCCTACACGGATTCCCTGACAGGTATTGGCAACCGGCGCCAGTTCGACCTGGATTTCGATCAGACATGGCAGGTGGCAGAAACCACCGAGGCGCCTGTTTGCCTGATACTGATGGATGTGGATCACTTCAAGGAGTACAACGACACCTATGGGCATCCCCAGGGTGACGAAGTGCTCAAGAGCCTCGCCCTGGTGCTGCTGAATGTGTGCGAAGAGCAGAAGGTCCGGGGCAGGCCCATGCGTATCGGGGGTGAAGAATTCGCCCTGCTGCTCAAAGGTGATCTGGATCTGGCCATCGATATTGCGGAGACCATCCGTGAGTCTGTAAAAAAAATGAAAATTGACCGGGGAGAAGAGCACAGGGTGACAGCAAGTTTTGGGGTAGCCAGGGCGCAGCCCGCAAAAGGCGGCTCAAGGGGGGCATTGCTGGATGCGGCGGACAAGGCGCTGTACAAGGCGAAGGCGGCCGGTCGTGACCGCGTGATAGCCGACCGCAAATCCGGTGCCGGAAAACATGGCTAAAGCCGCCTAAATCAGTCATAATCCACCGCTCACCCGGGAAGGTTTCCGGGACCATAAATCCGGATTGTGCAAGATTCGGAAAAAAGTTTATGGCGGCCGTATCGGTCCCCTCGCAACATTCAGCCGTGAACCCGGTCAGGCCCGGAAGGGAGCAGCCGCAGCGGTGACAGTGTGTGCCGGGGTGTGGCTGGTACGGTTGCCACCATATTCATGAAATTTCTATGTCCTATCAGGTATTAGCGCGTAAATGGCGGCCCAAGACCTTTGAAGAAATGGTCGGGCAGGAACATGTGGTGCGCGCCCTGAGCAACGCCCTGGACAATGACCGTCTGCACCATGCCTACCTGTTTACCGGCACCCGTGGTGTGGGCAAGACCACACTGGCGCGTATCCTTGCCAAATCCCTGAATTGCGAGAAAGGCGTCAGCTCCACTCCCTGTGGAGAATGCAGCATTTGCCGTGAAGTGGACGAGGGGCGTTTTGCCGACCTGCTGGAGGTGGATGCCGCATCCCGCACCAAGGTGGACCAGACCCTGGAACTGCTGGAAAACGTGCCTTTTGCGCCCATTCGTGGCCGCTACAAGGTGTACCTCATCGACGAGGTGCACATGTTCTCCAATTCCAGCTTCAATGCACTGCTCAAGACCCTGGAAGAGCCGCCGCCCCATGTGAAGTTTCTGCTGGCGACAACGGATCCCCAGAAAGTACCCGTCACGGTGCTTTCCCGCTGTCTGCAGATGAACCTCAAGCGTTTGCCTCTGGAACAGATTCGCGGCCAGTTCGAACATGTGCTGAAGGCAGAAGGCGTGGATGCCGATGCCAGCGCCCTCGATCTACTGGCCAGAGTGGCCGACGGCAGCATGCGTGATGGCCTGAGTATTCTGGATCAGGCGATCGCTTTCGGTGGCGGACAGGTCAGGGAAGAGGAAGTCAAGGCCATGCTCGGCGTGGTAGCGCAGGATCAGCTGCCACAACTGCTGCGCAGCGTCATCGATGAGGATGCCGCAGCCGTACTGGAACAGATTGCCACTGCCGCCCAGCAGTCACCGGATTTTGCCGCATTGCTGAAGGATCTGCTGCTGCTCTTGCATCGCATCGCCCTCTACCAGGCATCGCCTGAAGCGGCCGATCCCAGCTGGGGTGATCTATCCCCGGTGAAAGATCTGGCGGCCGGTATGGGTCCGGAAGATGTGCAGCTTTTCTACGAAATTGCCTTGCGGGGACAGCGGGACCTGTATCTTGCACCCGATCCCCGCAGCGGTTTCGAGATGATCCTACTGCGCATGCTGGCCTTTCGCCCTGCAGCAGGGGAACCGGAACCGGCCAGGGTACCGGTGTCCCGAACCCAACCGCGTGCGGCTTCCGCTGGCCCCAGGCCGGCACCGGTACAGAACACGCCCCCGTCCGGTGTGAAAAGCGCTGTTGCAGCGGGTCAGGATGAGCAGCCGCGCCAGGTGGCGGAACCCCGCCCTCAGGGAAAGGAAACACCCGATCTGACAGACTGGCATCAGGTTTTGCCCAGACTGGGTCTGGGGGGGATCTCTTCCCAGCTGGCAGCGCATTGCACCGTGAAATCCTGGCAGGATGACCTGTTGCTGCTCACGCTCAATCCGACCGGTGGCGCCCTTGCCGGCGCCATGCCCCGTCAGAAATTGCAGGAAGCACTGGAGAATTACCTGGGGCGGTCCATCCAGATGAAGATCGAAGTGGCCGAGACTGTCGAGGAAACACCCGCTCAGGTCGCAGAACGGCGGCTTCAGGAGAAGCAGTCCGCAGCGGTAAATGCCATGCGCGAAGACCCGGTAGTCAAAACCCTGGAAGAGGATTTCGACGGCGAACTGCTGATAGACAGCATCAAACTCAATGATCAATAGGGTATCTCCAGTAACTCTTGTTGTGCGAAGATAGCCATCACGAACTGTTCGAGCTACCCATAAAGTTGCGGTATCACCGTTCCGGCCCAGCGCCAGACGGACCGCAAACCAAAACCCAAACAGGAGATATCATGAAAGGTGGTTTAGGCAACCTGATGAAACAGGCACAGAAGATCCAGGCCGACATGCAGAAAGCCCAGGAAGAACTGGCCAAGGCAGAGATTACCGGCGAGTCCGGTGGTGGTCTGGTCAAGGTCACCATGAACGGCCGCCACGAAGTGCGCCGGGTGGAGATCGACGATTCCCTGGTCGGTGACGACAAGGAAATGCTGGAGGACCTGGTGGCGGCTGCGTGCAACGATGCGGTACACCGTATCGAGGAAAAGACCAAGGACCAGATGAGCGGCCTGACCTCCGGCCTGTCACTGCCGCCGGGCATGAAACTGCCGTTCTGACATGTCGGACAAACCCCTGCTGCAGCGACTGATAGACAGCTTCTGCTGTCTGCCCGGTGTGGGACCGAAAACGGCCCAGCGCATGGCATTTCACTTGCTGGAGCGGGACAGGGAAGGTGGCCGTCAACTGTCCGGTGTATTGCTGCAGGCGGTGGAAGAGATCGGCCATTGCCGTCGCTGCCGGACGCTGACGGAAGACGAGCTCTGCGGTTTGTGTGCCAACGACCAGCGTAACGATACGCAGCTCTGTGTGGTGGAAACGCCTGCCGATGTCATGGCCATCGAACAGGCGACCGACTATCGCGGACGCTATTTTGTGCTCGGTGGCAGGCTTTCGCCCCTGGATGGCATAGGTCCTCGGGAGCTTGGCCTGGATCAGCTGGCCGGTATCCTGGCGGAGGGCAGGGTGGAAGAGCTGATTCTCGCCACCAATCCCACCGTGGAAGGTGAGGCGACAGCCCAGTACATCAGTGACATGGCTGCCGAAAAGGGTATTCAGGCAACACGCATCGCTCACGGCGTTCCGTTGGGTGGTGAACTGGAGTACGTGGACGGGGGCACACTGGCACACGCTTTCGTGGGGCGGCGTAAGGTGGGATATTTTTGAACTGGCCGGGAGAGAAGAGCATGACAGACTGTATTTTTTGCAAGATCGCCACAGGGGAAATTCCTGCCGATATCATTTATGAAGACGAAGATGTTCTGGTGTTCAGGGACCTCAATCCCCAGGCGCCTGTTCATGTGCTGATCATACCCAGACGTCACATAGCCACCCTGAATGATCTGCAGCAGGAAGATGCCGAACTGATCGGGAAAATGTCACTGGTTGCGAAAACCGTGGCCGAGCAGGAAGGGATTGCCCAGGAAGGCTATCGCACCGTATTCAACTGCAATGCAGGTGCGGGGCAGACCGTGTTTCATATTCACATGCATATGCTCGGGGGGAGGCCAATGAACTGGCCGCCGGGCTGAACTGTTGCCAATCTTCGGGAAATGCTGGCGTATCCTGAATCACCGGTGTGCTGAAACAGACATGCCAAACCGACCTGATCAAAGGGGAACAGCGCCATGACATCGAACGACACTCTGATAAAAAACACTTTGTCGAAGGAATTCATCGACCTGGTGATCCGTATCGGGTTGATCGGGTTCCTGGTTTACGCCAGTGTGAAGATCGTCAGTCCTTTTCTCGGCATTCTGCTGTGGGGGCTTATTCTCGCTGTCACCCTGTACCCCATACACCAGAAACTTGTCGGGCGCTTTTCGCTCGGTCAGGGCAAGGCAGCTACGCTGCTGGTGCTGACGGGTATTCTGATCATCGGTGTGCCTGCGACACTGCTGGGTGGGTCGGCAGTCGAATTTGCTGAAAAGAGCTATACCTCGTTCAAGGGCAGGACTGTGCTGGTCAAGCCACCGCCGCCTTCTGTAGCTGAATGGCCGCTGATCGGCCCAAAGGTCTACAAGGCCTGGGAGATGGCCGCCAGCGACAGGAGCGCGCTGATGAAGCAGATTCGGCCACTGATAGAAAAGTCCCTGAAAATCATGCTGGGCACAGTAGCCGGTGTCGCGGGAGGTTTGCTCCAGTTTCTGTTCTCCATGGTCATTGCCGGTATCATGATGGCGTTCGGGGAATCCGGCAGCCGGGCGATGTGGAGAATACTGCGTCGCTTCGGTGGTCCAGAAAAAGGTGATCAGCTGTTCGTGCTGTCCACAGCCACTATCCGTTCTGTATCCATGGGAGTTATCGGTGTAGCCCTGATCCAGTCCCTGCTGCTGGGCGTGGGATTCGCATGGGCCGGGGTGCCTGCGGCGGGTCTGCTGGCCATGGTGGTGCTGGTGTTCGGCATCGCCCAGTTGCCCGCGGCGGTCATTTCCCTGCCGGTCATCGGTTATCTCTGGTGGGCAAACCCTGACGCTACCATGAGCAATATATTCTTCAGCATCTATCTGCTGATCGCGGGTATGGCAGACAATGTGCTCAAGCCGTTGATGCTGGGCAGAGGGGTGGATGCGCCCATGCCCGTTATTCTCATTGGCGCTCTCGGTGGCATGGTGAGCGGTGGTCTGGTAGGACTGTTCGTGGGTGCAGTATTGCTGGCGCTTGCCTATGTCATCTTCATGGACTGGGTGGCGGAAGGTGAAGAGGCGGAAGCACCGGAAACTGCGCCGCAAGGGCAGGCCGGGGAAACAGCAGTTACCTAGGCGCCTGCCGGATTTAACATTGTTTGGCTGCAAATGGTCAAACCCGACAGACTCTTAGTAGGCAGGTTTTACCGGAATCCGGGATTTTCAGCGGTCAGCATGAAACATGCTGGC
>DRLF01000409.1 GCA_011051425.1 Thiolapillus brandeum
CGGCGCAGATATTGCAGCCGGTACAGTATTTTTCCTCGATGAGATAAGCTGCTTTCCCGTCGCTGTTGCTCAACTGCAAGGCATCTGTGGGACAAAGCCGTATACAGGCATCGCAGCCGTTACAATTTCTGGATTCGAACCTGGGCGCCCAGGGCCAGGAACGTCCGTTTTCTGAAATGGCATCGGGCAGCAGTGCGCCGGGAGGAACAGTCTGGCATTTGCTGCGGTTCAGGGGATCGAGTATCACCATTTGCTGTTTGAGCTTGCGTGAAGCGCTGCCTCCGAGAAAGTCACGGCGCTTGAGCAGGGTTCCCCGACTGATGATTTCCTCCTGCGCATATATTTTCCGCCAAACGGCATTGGAATAGGAAAGGAGCTTCATGGGCGCGAGATGCCGCTCTGACAGCAGCCTGTTCAGGTGTTCGATCCTTTCCTGCAGCAGAATGCTGCGGTCACAGATCATTGGACAGCTGCTGCAATCACCCTGGGCGATGAGCAGGTCGGTGATGCCTGCAGTATGCATCACCATCAGCTGACGTGTACCCAGCGCATGCACACAGGACATTACGTCTTTGCTGTCAGGCAAGCCAGCCTGCCCGCAGGCGAAAAGCGCCAGTGGTTTCCCCCCAAAGTGACGGATTGTCCAGGGAAAATGCATGTGCAGAGCGCCACTGGGGCAGTTGGAGACACAAAGCCCGCAGCCGTTGCAGCTATCCGTATCCAGGCCCAGAGATTCGTCGGTCAGAATCCACGCCTTGCCCGGGCAGGCATCCACGCAATCCTGGCAGCTCGCCTGATCGTACACTGCGTATACGCAATAGTCGGGGTCAATATCGGGAAGGCGCAGTTCCTGTCCGATCGTCTCTGCCAGGTTGGTGGCTGCCGTGGTCATGAAAAACAGTACAGCACTATTTTTTCAGTGAATGGATATAGGCGACGAGTGAGGCGACTTCGTCATCGGAAAAGTCTGCCCGTGCCGGCATGGCAGCATTGCCGCCGAATTTTGCAGCACCATTGCGAATGACATTGCCGATATCGGCGTCTGTACCTGTCTTGCCGTCGCCGTCCGTGTCCAGGCGGAATGCGCCGGCGGCAAAGCTGGCCGGTTTGGGGTTCAGTGCTGCTGCGGCGGCGCCGTCACCGGCGCCGGTAGCACCGTGGCAACTGGCACAGGCACCTTTGCCATCATAGACTGCCTTGCCGGCAGCTGCGTCTCCTGCGCCGGCGACGCCGGAAAGGGTAAGAATGCCTGTAAAGACGGATAATACAATAACGGGGTGTTTTTTCATGGTGATTTCTCCTTTGTATGGCTGGTTCATACAGCAGGCCCGATACCGGGAACAAACTTCACGGGTACGGGTTCAGTCTGCGCTGCAGGTTGCATGCGCTCTTCGATTTCTTCCTTGCTGGGACGCGGTTGCTGCAGGATTTCCGCCAGCAGGTCTCTCAATTCTTCACAATAGGCAGCGGTCAGTGCGGCTGCACCCGCAAAATAGGGAGTGTCGCAGCGTTGACTGACGCGCCGGCCAAAGTCCCCCAGCCAGCGCAGCAGGTGCTCGTCCATGAAGGTGGCAGCCTCTTCCAGTGTTTCCATGTCATCGTTTTCGCTCAGTAGATGTGCAATGAACTGGAGCTGATAGACCAGATGATCATCCGGGCGGATCCGCCAGTTGTATATTTCCAAGTTGTGTTTCTCGAACCAGGACCGCACCTGAAACATACTGTCCTGGCAGATCAGACTGTCCTCGTCCAGCCACACAGATTCTTCCGGTGAAGCGTGAATGTTGTGGTTGAGATAGATGCTCGCATAATCCGCCGCCAGATCATCCAGGACCTGCGTGGTGATGGCTTCGGGCAGGTCGAGTATCGCCTTGTGCATCAGATCCAGCGCCTGCCGTCCGGATTCGCTTTCCAGATTAAGAGCCAGCACCTGGGGAAAACCCGCGTGTTTCATCTGCTGCAGGAGCTGGGCATCCGGCTCCCGGTCATGCAGGATGGCCAGCAGCTCGAGGTCTTCGGCCGTTTGTTTGCGGAACAGGCCGAGAACATCCTGACCTTCACTGCGTTGCTGTGTCGCTGCGCTCATTTCACTTTGCCTTTGCTGTGGGCAACGAAGCCGATGGAAGGTTTGGTCAGTTCGATATTGGCCATGTTCTTCACCTGCCGTGATACCTTGTCTGCACCGCCGACTGCAGTGGTTTCCAGGCTGCCATCCCAGATTTTTTCGATGGGGCCGATGTCGAGTACGCGCATCATGCAGGCCATGACGCAATAGGGTTTGCG
Source organism: Thiolapillus brandeum (assembly GCA_011051425.1). Classification (GTDB taxonomy): domain Bacteria; phylum Pseudomonadota; class Gammaproteobacteria; order Chromatiales; family Chromatiaceae; genus Thiolapillus; species Thiolapillus brandeum_A. The sequence goes on from DRLF01000409.1 coordinate 2,284, forward strand.
ACCGGCATCGATCTCGTCAACGCACATATTGCATTTCTTGACGATTTTCTCGATGGGATCAAACTGCGGTGCGCCGAAGGGACAGGCGGCTTCACAGCGGCGGCAGCCGATACACAGGGTGGAGTCAATATCCACGATGCCATCTTTCTTGCGCTTGAAGATGGCGCCGGTGGGACAGGTGGGCAGACAGGCCGGTTCAGCGCAATGGTTGCAGGACATGTTGACCTTGTAGGCAAATACATCCGGGTAGGTGCCACCCTCGATGTACTGAACGCGCCGGAAGCGCGGTCCGGGTGCCAGGCCGTTCTTGTCCTTGCAGGCGATTTCGCAGGCGCGGCAGCCGATACAGTCCACGTTGTTGTGCACGAAGCCCAGTTGCAGATCGGGTTTCACCGGGGTGTAGGTAGCGCGCTTGGTGCGCTTGACTGCTTCCCGGATTTTCTTGACGTCTTTATTGGTAGCCATTGTTCAGTATCCTCCGGGGAAATTAGTCGTCGCGCCTGAAGATCTGGGCGCGGGATGTCGCCAGCTTGTCCCAGCCGGGGCGATGTTCCAGATCGGTTTTCTTGATGTTGCACAGCACCGTGTTATAGGCGAAAGCCCCTGCAGGACTGGGTGCGTCCAGGGTGAGGAAGTCCGGATTGCCGGCGCGATCCACACCGTTCTTGTCCAGATCCATCCAGACCCCTTCATGCAGCACCAGGACACCCGGCATGCAGCGTTCGGTAACATAGACGGGGACGACTACTTTGCCGCGATCATTCCAGAGTTCCACCACATCGCCCATCTTGATACCCAGCTTGCGGGCGTCCGCTGCGTTGATGGTGACCTCCTGCTCGTAAGTCTCACGCAACCAGGCACAGTTGTTGAAGATGGAATGCGTGCGCCAGCGCGGGTGCGGTGAGATCAGGTGGAACGGCCATTTTTTCGTCTTGGGTGAATTCAGGGACTCCCAGGGTTCGATCCATTTGGGAATGGAGGGAATGTGTTCGCCGTATTTGGTCTTGGTCCAGTCGTCGATATTGGCCAGCTCGGAGCTGAGAATCTCGATCTTGCCGGTGGGTGTTTTGAAGGGGACGCCTTTTTCGATCTGATCCTGGAAGGCGACATGGGGCCGGTCCAGCTTGAATTTGTACACACCATGCCGTTTGAACTCGTCCCAGCTCATGTCCACGTGCTGATGGTGCATGACTTTGCCTTCCCACCACTCGCGCAGATAGGCCTCATCCACATTGTCGTTGATATTGAAGTAATCGCGATTTGCCTTGGGATTGAAGGCCTGTCCGAAAACATCTCCACCGATACGGTAAGCAAGCTCAGTGAAAATCTGGAAGTCGGTCTTGGATTCTCCCATGGGCTCGATGACCTTGGGACGGTGGATATAGTAATGTCCCTTGTACCAGGGCAGGGCCACGTCGTGACGCTCGAAATGCGTGGCGATGGGGAACAGGACGTCTGCCCATAAACCGGATGGCGTAATGGTGGAGTCCATGCACACCACCAGTTCCAGCTTCTTGATGGCCTCGATTTCCTTGTTGATATTGGTTAACTGGTTGAACCAGTCGGAGCCCTGCCAGAATATGCCCTTGATATTGGGTATCTGCCCATCGGTATCATCCTGGCGTGGCCAGAGGCCGATTTCTTCCCTCTTCACATTGGGATAGTTGAGTACGCAGTGAGCCCAGCGATCGGACTTGATGGACTGGAACCAGATGTTGGAGTACTGATCGTAGGGATAAGCCACCGCTTCGGCATGCCAGGCTTTGCCCACGCCTTCTGCACATCCGCCGAGCTTGCCGATATTGCCCGTCATGGCCTGCAGTGCCGCCGCCATGCGGTTGTATTGCTCGCCATAGGCGTTGCGGCCTGGTGCCCAGCAGGCTTTCAGGGCAGCGGGCTTGGTCTTGGCGTACATGTCGGCCAGTTTGATGATGTCCTTGGCCGGTACGCCACAGATCTTCGACGCCCATTCCGGCGTCTTGGGCTGGCCATCGTACTTGCCCAGGATATAGTCCTTGAAGTTCTCCTTGCCGTTGGCGGACTGGGGTGCCCATTCCGGCATGGTACCTGCATCCATGCCCATGCAGAACCTGTCGATGAACTCCTGGTCCTGCAGGTTGTTGCTGAAGATATGGTGCGCCATACCTGCCATCATGGCTGCATCCGTGTTTGGCTTGATGGGAATCCACCAGGCGTCATAGGCTGCGGCAGAATCTGTGTACTGGGGATCGATGAGCACGAACTTGCAGCCGCGCTGTTTGGCCATGCGCAGGTACATGAAGGTATTGCCGCCGTGGAAAGTGTAGGCTGGATTCCAGCCCCACATAATCATCAGTTTGGATTCGGCGTAGGCATCGTCCTCGTTGCCGTCCTGGATGGTACCAAAGGTCCAGCGGGAGCTGGTGGTCGTGGCCTGGTAGGAGGGTACGGACCAGGAACTGGTGCGGCATCCGAACATGCCCAGGAAACGGCCCAGCAGACCCTCGATCTGATCGGATTTGTGCAGAACACCGTAGGAAGCACCCGCATAGCTTTGATCTACCAGTGCCGTGGGGCCGTAGGTATTCTTGATATGGACCATTTTCTGCGCCACGAAAGTCAGTGCTTCATCCCAGGAAACCCGCTTGAACTTGCCTTCGCCGCGCTCACCGACACGCATCATGGGATAGAGCAGCCGCTCCGCCGAATACAGGCGCTGACGATAGGACCGGCCGCGAAGGCAGGCGCGCAACTGCGGTTCCTCGTTGCCGTCCTTGCCGTAGTAACCGCCGCGCTGATAGCGGCCGTCATCGGTAGACAGACGGACGATCACATCCTTCCACTTGTGCGCGACCAGCATATGCCGTGATCCACAGTTGTGAGCACAGCTGGTAACCACAGTTTCCAGTTCATCATCACGCGGATAAGGTTCATAGGCAAAAGCCTTGGCTTCTTTGCCGAACTTAATCTCCATGAGTCCGCCAGCGGCAGCGAACCCTGCGCCTGCTGCCGTGGTTTTCAGGAAAGACCGTCGGGACAGGTTCAGGCGCTTTTCAAGCGTCTCTAAATCCGGGTTATTGCTCATGTCGGTGTCTCCTGCAGTTATTTCTGCGCCTGTTGTTGTTTTGTAAGGAATCGGGGGTTGGATTCAGCGGGTCTGCCCTTGGCCCAATCAGGGATTTTTTCCGGCATGCCTTTCCATGCATGACGGGGATAGGGATAACTGATGCGATACCATTGCCGTCCGCCGTGGCAGCCAAAACAGACATCGGAATCTTCTTTCGCTGCTGCTTCTATCGCTTCGGGTTTCAGGAAATTCACCTTGTGGCGGTTGGTGCGTACTCCTGCATGGCAGAGCAGGCAGTTGTTCTGGAACATTTCCCTGGATTCGTTCCAGTGAGAAGGCAGGCCCATGCGTTTGTAGTCTGGAAAACTGCCATGGCACATGAGACAGGTTTCTGGATTGACCTGCTTGCGTAGCGTAAATCTTGTGTTTGTCTGGTCCGGAGGAATAGGAGCCTCCTCACGGGGATTTTCACCCTGGTGACAGGTCGTGCATTTCATTTGCATGACCTTCTTTGCATAGTCGGTAACCAGGTGCCGTCGGTGAAAGGTTTCCTGAGGTCCTTTGTAAGTGTCCAGTGTCTGATACCAGGCCAGAGTGGATTTGGTGGGAACACCGGCGGGTGTGCGGTCAAGCACCTTGCGCTGGTATATCTCTTTGTGGCAACTCAGGCATTGCTCGTTCGTTGCTGAATCGATCGCCGGTGAGAAATGGATGGGATCCCATAGAGCCCTGTGGTGATCGGTTGCAGGCTGTTTTTCCGCGGCACAGACTGAAACTATGCCAGTCGACAGCAGGAGCAATGCCGGGAGCAGATAGTTGGTTTTCATTTTGCTTCGACCTCAGGCTACGGGGAAACCACCGGCCTGCAGCCAGTGGTTGTCCCGAATGTGTAAATGATGGGGTGGCGCTTCCCTGCGCCTGCGAAATCCAAAAGTGTGATTTCGACTATTTCCAGCCGGACATGCCGCTCATGC
>DRLF01000410.1 GCA_011051425.1 Thiolapillus brandeum
ATGGAGGCGGGCCAGGATTTCAGCAAATTATTATGCGCCGATGATGTGGATCAGTTGCTTCGCTATGCGGACGCTAACTACCGCATTGTAAAGTACGCTGACGGCAAGTCTATAAACTATGATGTCCGCAAGATCGTAAATGCGCCTGATTTATATTCGGTATATGAGGCCTGGGAACAGGGCTACAGTATATCTATCGACTACCTGAATCGTTACTGGCCGGCCCTGGCGGAGTTATGTCAGCACCTGGAATCAGTAACGCATTTCAGGGTTGCAGCGAATATATATTTCACTCCCCCCGGTGATCAGTGTTTCCCGCCGCACTATGACGGTCATGAGGTGATTGTCCTGCAGGTCGAGGGGGAAAAAGAATGGAAAGTGTGGGATCGCAAACCGGAGTATACGCTGGAGGAAGGGAGTCCTGTTGAAAATCCTGAGTCATTGCCCCCTCCCGTAATGGAGACCACTCTTAAAGAGGGTGACGTACTGTATGTTCCGCAGGGTTTCCCGCACCAGGCCAGGACTACAGAAGGACGGTCCCTGCACATAACGCTGCAGATCCTGCCTGTGACGGTTACAATGTTCAGGGGGCTGATTCTTCAGGCAGCTGAACACCTGAAGGTACGGGTTCCGGATGAATTACGCGGAAGTATCAGAGATTCCCTTGAGAATCCCGGGTTGGGTGAAAGGCTTCCTCCGGGTTTCCTGGATCACGAAGATCTGGCAGACAGCCTGCAGGGATGGTTTGAGATGCCGGTACGGTCCAGGCTGGTTGAGGTTGCAAAAAATGCCATAATACATGGCATGACCTATGACAGGCAGCCCGCGACAACAGGGCACTTCGGTTTTTTGAAAGATATAAGGTTGATTGATGCCGGAACAGTGTTTCGCAAGCGTAACCAGAGTCTTTGTACGACGGGCTTATCCAACGGTGAGCCCTGGCTTCGTTTTCACCGGCACAGGGTAGTCGGGGAAAATGGTATGGGTGAGTTATTCAGATTTATTTCCGAGTCTGATAATTTTAGCCTGGCTGACCTTCCCGAGGGGGTTTCGGAGAAGGCAAAAAAACGGGTGCTTGGCCAGCTTGTCCGGCAAGGTTTTCTGTCCATAGAGCATCCTGAATAAAAGCTGCCGGAACGCGGCGCGCTGTGTATAGAGGTAGATCGTCGGTTTTTACAGGCACTGTTTCAGTGTTTCGTTTAGCCCGGTGAGTTCCTTCCTGTAGTTTTTCCAGCGGCCTACCGATTTGCTGTACATGGGTTGACGAACCTGGTCATAACTTGGCGTATGGATGTCGCGGCGCACCGAGTGGAACTGGAGGCATCGGTCATCCCACTCCAGTCCGCAGTAGTCAATCATTTTTCGGATCGTATTTTCAGGGTTGCTTACCAGGTCTTCGTACTGAATATCCAGCACCCTGATATTCAGCACGCTCTCCCAGTACTCCATAATTCTGGTATATGCCAGATAGTAGGCGGCCAGTTCATCCAGATCGGTAGTAAAGATCATCGATGTATGGAAACGCTGGAAGTACATGGACAAACAGGTATCCCTCGGATCGCGCTTGAGATGTATGACGCGTGCATCCGGAAACAGAAGAGAAACAAGACCCAGGTGCCAGAAATTTGTCGGCATTTTATCGACTACGCGTACTGCGCCCGGCGACCTCCTGTAAAGTGTTTCGAGATACTTTTGTGCTGCATCTGCCAGCTTCTGTGGTCCGTCAGCAATCAGGTACTGAAACCTGCCTGGTCCAACCCCCTGCTTTGCCAGGGCTTTCGCCAGGTTTGCAATATCCGGTAGTTCTCCGGCGCCATGGATATCCGGATGACTTGCCAGTATTTGCTCGGTGAGGGTTGTACCTGACCGGGGCATGCCAACTACAAAAACCGGCCTGCTGCAGTCTGAATTTGCGTGAGGCAGCTCTTGCCAGTAGTCAGCGTCGAATTGGGTGAACCAGTCGTTGATATTCTCACAGCTGGGGAAACGGTTGCTGCTCTTCACTCCGGACTGGATCTCCAGCTCCCGTTCCAGCAGATTGGCCTGGCGGTAGTGCGCGAATGCCTGCGGGTAACGTCCCAGATGGTCATATTGTTTGCCCAGTTCGGAATGCAGACCGATACGAGCGGCAATCTTCAGTCCTCCCCGCTTGATGGTGTTTTCCAGCAGTTGCAAGGCCTTTTCTTCCTCGTTAAGGTTTCTTGACAGGGCCGAATAAGCCTTGAGCACCAGTGGATTGGATGTGCCTCCCCGTATCAGTGGTTGTAACAATGCCCGTGCCTTGTTGAATTCGCCGCGTTTTTCCAGTATTTCCGCAATACTCCCGATCAGATTCTCGTTGCCTGGCTGTATTTGCAACGCGTGATAGAAGTGGTTCAGTGTCTGGTCATAGTCTTCCTGTTGCCGGCAAATTTTCCCCAGGAGATGGTGCGCATCAAAAAAATCCGGACTAATTTTCAATGCAGCTTCGGCGTAGAAGCGTGCCTGTCTGAAATCATCCTCCCCAAGCACCAGGTCGCCAAGGTTACAGAGTACC
>DRLF01000411.1 GCA_011051425.1 Thiolapillus brandeum
CATAGCAGCGATGCTCCTGATATCAGCTCAGTCGCCTGATTCAACCACGCTGCCAGGAAACCGGGGATCGCCAGGCCCAGCCACAGCACCAGGATCAGATGAATCGCTATCGGCAGCATATTGGCCTCGACCGGTTTCTGCCCCTCGGGAGCCACACCGTAAACCATGGGATGGATATGCCGGAACAGCCCGGCGAAAGCCACCGCAAGGCCGATCAGCAGCGCCACGGTAAACCAGGGCGCCGACTGCATCGTCGCGGTCAAAAGCAGAAACTCACTGGTAAAAACACCAAACGGCGGAAAACCGGCAATGGCAGCCACAGCAATCAGCAGCGTCCAGCCGACGGCCGGCTGGGTGCGAATCAGGCCTCGGATATGGTCGATCGACTGGGTGCCCGCGATATGAGTGGCATGACCCACGGTGATGAAAATGGCGGATTTGGTCAGTGAATGCACCAGCATGTGCAGCAGTGCACCAAAGGTCGCCAACGGCCCGCCGAGTCCGAAGGCAAAGGTCATCAGCCCCATGTGCTCGATCGAGGAATAGCTGAACATGCGCTTGATATCACGCTGGCGGTGTAAAAACAGACCCGCCACCAGAAACGAAACCATGCCAAAGCCCATCAGCAGATAACCCGCCAGATGAGGCGTGGTCGATGTGGCCAGAGAGCCATCGACCAGCATCTTCATTCTGACGACAGCATAGAGCGCCACATTGAGCAGCAGCCCCGACAGCACAGCCGACATTGGCGTCGGGCCTTCGGAATGGGCGTCCGGCAACCACTGATGCATCGGCACCAGCCCGACCTTGGTGCCGTAACCGACAATGAGGAATGCAAACGCCATCCCCATGATCGCCGGTTGCAGCTGCCCTGCATGGGCGTGAAGCACACTCCACGTCAAGCCATCACTGGCATCGGCCAGCACATGCTGTGCAGCGAAATAGAGCAGTACCGTACCAAACAGCGCCAGCGCTATGCCCACGCCACAAAGGATAAAATACTTCCACGCCGCCTCGATCGCCTCCGGCGTGCGATACAGTGACACCAGCAGCACGGTAGTTAACGTTGCACCTTCCACCGCCACCCAGAGCACGCCCAGATTGTCGGTGGAGAGGGCCAACAGCATGGTGAACATGAAGGCCTGATACATCGAGTGGTACAGACGCATTCCACGCTCGGAAATTTTCCCCGATTCGCAGACATGGCGCATGTAGGGGCGCGAAAAAATGGAGGTTGTCACACCGATAAAGGCGGTCAGCACCAGCAGATAGACATTGAACGCATCGATGCGGAATGTATGCCCTTCGATCACGCCAGCCGCATTGACTTCCCACGCCAGCACCAGGGTTGCCGCCAGCGTGATCAGCGCCGCGAGCAGATTGACCCAGCCGGCAATCGCCAGCCTGCGGATGACCGCCAGCAGCAGAGCAGCGACAACGGGCGTCGCAACCGTCACCAGCACCGCGTTCATGTATCCTCCCGCGACTCGGTGAGACGGTTGAGGTTATCCACGTCAAGTGAGTCGATGCTCTCGCGAATCTGGAAGAAAAACACACCAAACAGCACCATCGCCACCAGCACATCGAAGGCGATTCCCAGCTCGACAATCAGCGGCATGCCACTGGTTGCCGAGACGGCCGCCAGAAACAGGCCATTCTCCATCGACATGAAGCCCAGTACCTGAGCCACCGCCTGACGTCGAACAACCATCATCAACAGGCCGATCAGCACCACAGCAAGACTCACCGCAACAATATTGCGAGTGAACTCAAGACCATGCTGCACGATGGGCAACACCAGCCAGTAGCTGAAGATCACCAGCGCCACCGCCGCCATGATGACCAGAGATGGCCTGGCGAGCTGCTCGATATGCCGGTCGAGTTCCAGACGCCGCACCAGCCGATGCAGCATCCATGGAATCAGCAGGGCCTTCATCGAGAACGTCAGCACGGCGGAAAAATAGAGGTGTGGATGGTTCTCACTGACCGCTACGATCAGCGTCATCGCTGCAACCAGTACACCCTGCCATGCAAAGGCGTGAATGGCAGCCACCAGTCGCGCCTGCTGCAGCAAAACAAACGAGGTCAACAGGGTCATTGCAGCCAGTACCAGCAATACCTGCTGCAACAGTGGCAAGTGCGCAGGCGTCACAATCCCACCTCTAGAACCACCGTACTCAGCATGCCAAGCAACCCGAGCAGCAGCGCCAGATTGAGAAACGCCGGCGCACGAAACAGGCGCATCTTCGCCAGCACGGTTTCACTGACCGCCAGAAGCACACCAAGCGCCGCCAGCTTGAGCATGACGAAAAACAGCCCACTCGCCAGCGCCCCTGGATCACCCTGCCGTGCGATGCCCCAGGGAAAGAACACATTCACCAGCAGCGCCCCATAAAGCAGCAGTTTCAGTTGCGCCGCCCACTCCATCAGCGCCAGATGACGGCCGGAGTATTCCAGGATCATCGCTTCATGAATCATGGTCAGCTCAAGGTGAGTCGATGGGTTGTCGACCGGAATTCGTCCGGTCTCGGCAATGGCGACCAGCACCAGCGCCGACAAAGCAAACAGATAGGAAGGCCGCAGCACTGAGGCCGTCAGTTGATAATCGACCAGTGTCGCCAGATTGGTACTGTGGACCGTCATGACCAGCGCGAAGATCGCCAGCAGCATTGCCGGCTCGGCCAGCGCGGAGACCAGCATCTCACGCGATGCACCCATGCCACCAAAAGCCGTACCGACATCCATCCCGGCCAGCGCGAGGAAGAATCGCGCCAGCGCCAGCAATCCGGCGATGGCAATAATATCGGCTATCCCGGCGGTGGCCAGCTGCGTGACAAAAAGCGGCACCGCCGCTGCCGCCAGCCAGGTTGCCGTGAAAACAATATAGGGCGCGGCACGAAACAGGGGCGACGCCGTATGCGCCATGCGCGCTTCCTTGCCGAAAAGTTTGTACAGATCCCTGTAGGGCTGCAACAGGGATGCGCCGCGACGATTCTGCAATACCGCCTTGACCTTGCGAATCCAGCCCACCAGCAAAGGCGCCAGCAACACGTACAGCAGCATCTGCAATACAACGAGCAGGATTGTCATGTCACCACCCACAGCAGGAACAGCAGCGTTGCGAATGACCAGCCCAGGTAGATCCGGACATTACCCGATTGCAACAGGGCAACCCTGCGCGCTGACTGTTCAATGAGCCGCGCAATGGGCAGATAGAACAACTCCCATGCCCGATCCTTGACACGGAGGAAATGGCGACGGCGGCCATCAGGCAGTGATTCCACACCTTCCTCGATATGGAAGAGCATGCCAAACACCCGGCGAATGGGCTGGGCAAAGCCCGAGGCGGTGTATTGCATTCCCGCATTGGGGGGTGCAAAACCACAGTCCCAGGCATCACAGCGGCGTACCCGGAGCACACCCCTGCCCATCAGCCACAGGCCGATAACCAGCGCCACGATCAGCAGCACGGCAATCAGCGGCGCGCCATAGCTGGCTGTCTGCTCCGACACCGGCGTCAGCCATAACCAGCCATGTGCAGTCGCCTGCGCCAGTCCGTGGCCAAGCACCTGCTGCGGCACGATATTGATCAGCGCAATAAAGGTTGTCGGCAATACACCCAACAGCAGGCATAGCGCAGCCAGTATGCCCTGCCCAACCTGCATGGTGAGCGGAGCGGGACGGGCACGACGCACGGCGCGACTGCGGGCACGACCGAGAAAGGCGATACCATAGACTTTTACAAAGCAGGCAGCCGCCAGCGCGCCGGTCAACGCCAGAGCCGCAGCCGCAATGGGGACGACACTGCGCAAGACGCCACTGTCCAGTTGCCAGACCTGCAATGCTGACTGGAACGTCAACCATTCGGAAACAAAACCATTAAATGGTGGCAGCGCCGAAATGGAAATACAGCCCACCAGAAAGAACAGCCCTGTCCACGGCATGCGTCGCAGCAGTCCGCCCATCTTTTCCATATCACGCTCATTTGCACTGTGCAGAATCGCACCGGCCCCCATAAAGAGCAGGCTCTTGAACAATGCGTGATTCATGCTGTGATACAGCGCAGCAATGAAAGCCACCGCGCCGATGATTTGATGTCCCTCGGACAGAAACAGAATCGATAGCCCCAGCCCCATGAAAATAATGCCAAGATTCTCTACCGAATGATAAGCCAGCAGCCGCTTGAGATCGTGCTGCATCAGTGCATACAAAACCCCCATCAATGCCGAGATGCTGCCTACCGTGAGCACGACAATACCCCACTGCCAGTGGAACTGTCCGATCAGGTCGAACAGCACACGAATAAAGCCATAGACAGCAACCTTGAGCATGACACCCGACATCAGCGCTGAAATGTGCGAAGGCGCAACCGGATGCGCCAGTGGCAACCAGGCATGCAGCGGCACCAGTCCCGCCTTCATGCCAAAACCGATGAAGGCCAGCACGAAAGCGGCGCTCGCCCAGCCAAAACTCAGCTCTGCGCCCCGCATCGCTTCAAAACCGAAGCCATGCCCAAATGTTGCAAGAATGCCGTAACTCAGCAGAATGGCCAGACCACCCACATGCGCCATCAGCAGGTAGAGAAACGCCGCGCTGCGATTGGCTGCATGCTCATGATGAAAGGCCACCAGAAAATAGCTGGAGAGCGACATCACTTCCCACGCCACCATGAACATGAATGCATCATCGGCCAGCAGAACCGTCAGCATCGCGGCAAGAAAAAGGCCGCCGAAACCACCCAGCGCAGGCAGAGAATCCCGCCCTCCCTCGAAGCCGCGGATATAACCGGAGGCATAGATGCCAACGGCGAAACTCACCACTCCCACGACGCAGAAAAAGAATCCCGACAACGCATCCAGACGCACATGCCAGTGCAGCCAGGGCAGGCCCATGGGTAATTCAGCAGTAGAGACTCCGCCACTCAACATGGCAGTCAAGCCGGCAGCCAGCGCAACCAGCCCGGCCGCAGCAAACAACGGCATCACCACAATACGCAGCAACCGGGTAGCCTTCCCGGTCAGCAGGGACAGCAAGGCGGAGATCAACGCCAGTCCAACTGCCGTTCCCGCAAGCCAAAGCGCCGGCGATGTGCTCACGAAGGGAACCGGAGGGATGAAAGCGTCAGCATGAGAACCCGATCAGAAGAAAAGGCAGCACGATACGTTCTCCACAAACCGGGGCGTGAGCCATCGGCGGGAAACGGTATCGAAACTTGCAGTGCATTCAACTGGTTCTCTGTTTTGATGAAAGGGATATCGCATTTCCATTCAGCAGGACTGCTGGGCATCGGAAACGCGGAAGCGAGATGATACTCCCAATGCTGTCGATTTAACAACACTCGCCCGTGCTTCGATCACCAGGAGCCTATCGGACTTAACCCGGATATTGCATGAATTACATCTATTCAACCAACTTGGCGCGATCACGGCGCTCATCCCAAATATGCAAAACTTCGATCCGGTCTGGAAATACACGGTAGATAAAGGAAAACGGTGTTTTTGGAATGGCGAGTTCCCGCACATCCTTGCTGTGGGTGCTGTCGCCAATGAATGGGTTGGCAAGAAGCGCGTTTTCTACTGCATGAAATTGTTTTTGTGCATCTTTTTGGCCCTCAGGAAAAACAGCGCCATAGTAGTGCCTCATCCACAC
>DRLF01000412.1 GCA_011051425.1 Thiolapillus brandeum
CTGTTTTCAGGATCGAGACACTGCACGATGGTTTGAGGATCAAGGCCAATCCTGATTTCGAGGACTGGCCGGTGAACCTGGCATTGAGCATAGCCTATGCGGATGGCTCGCGGCGACCATCATGGAGCCCTTTCGATTTCAAGCTGGAAGATCTTCGCATTGTCAGCACTGACTGCGACATCGTCCTCGAAAAGAACAAGGTCAAGGCGACCAACTGTGGCCGGGATACGGAGATTGAAATAACCGGATTTGACACGAATCGTGAACTCGATACGACGATAAGGCCGTGGAAAAATGCGTAGGAGGATCAGGCTCACAGGGCGCAGACAGCTTCCCCGATCGTCGGTCGATGTGCGGGTCACGGAGGTTGGCGAAAAAAGGGTCGTATCCCTGGTAATTGTCAATCACGATTGTTTTTCCAGGATGCCGGAAACGGCACGCATCAAGCTCCGTCTGTTCGAAAACAAGTTTTCCGAAACGCTGGATTTCGGAACACTGGGTAAACCGAAGGCAACGGCTGAAGTCAAAAACAGCGCCTTTTCGGTTCCTACCTGCCAGTTACGTGTGGTGGCGACGGACGGGGAACAGAAGGGGCTGCTTCTTGGCAGTACCAACACATGGAACCTGAAGGCGGGCGGATCTGACGAGGGCGAACAGGCAAGCGAAAGCATACTGCTCTTTCTTCCACAGGATATTTCGCCACGAGCATGGAAGCTGGACATCAGGGATGATGACTATCCGGTTGTCTACATCGACAAGCGTATTCCGGATCCGCGTACCTGGGCCCGGAACGATCCGGTATTTCTGAGCTGCGTGCTGCCGGCAATCATCCGGGAAGTCTTCGAGGAAATCCTGCAGGCCGGATCGCCTCCGGAGCAGGCCTGGGCGAAGGACTGGATGGCCTGGGCAGATACGCTCATGCCGGGCAAGCCTCCCCCATGGAACGATGGCAGGCCTCAGAAGCTGTCGTGGCTCGACGATCTTCTGGACAGCTTTTGCCATCGGCACGACATGCTGGGGCGTCTGGTCGGGAAGATAGAGCGGGAGATTGCGGCATGAACTACCCCACCCTCTTCTCGTTCAACGAGGCCGGACTGGCGGCCTTCGAGAAGGTTTTCGCAAATCAGATCCCGGATGGAGCCGTTGATGCGCTGGACAGCAATCTGGTTTCCCGCGTGCCCGGAACCAGAAGCTTTTCCGTAACCCGGTTTTCGTCTGCGAAGGAAATGGCGCGAGCCGTTCTTGACGCCATGGGAACAGCCGAAGCGCTGCAACTCCTTTCGGACACCGGCCTGTGGGCATGGCTGACATTCGTGATGCGCGACCAGCTCTTCAGGAAGTCACCGGATGGATCGTGGAAGGTCGGGGAGGTTCACCGCTGGTATCCCAGCAATCCGAACGACTGGCAGAAGGGGCAACGGCACCTGGTGCGCATGCCCGTTCTCCTCCTGCAATCTCTTGGTGACGCCGCCGATCATCTGCTTTGCGGGGAACCATCCAGGCTGCCGGAGATTCGCGAGCAACTGACGAGCCAGCAGGACATGTTCAATCCGGTATTCCAGCGGGTTGCACGGGCCCTGTATTTCGACGATGCGTCGGGCAATCTGAAACGTGGAGCCGGGGGCAAGACCGCCGGTACTCCTCGCCGGCTTGCGCGAGTGCGCCAGCAACTGGATGTGACGTGGGATCTCGAAGACCTCGAGCCTGAAAAGATAATCGATCTTCTGCCGAAGGAGTTCGACCGCTTCAAGCCGAAAGCCTTGGTTGCAAGAAATGCAGGAATTGAAGAGCAGTCCACGACGGCGTCGCCATATGACCCGCCTTCCGCTTCGGCTGGACACTCGAGTGCAACCTCGAAGGCATAGGCTCCTGCGCTGAGCGTCAAGCTCGTGGCGTGATCGCGGCATCTTGGAATGGCACGATAACAGGCACCCGCGATAGACTCACAGCCCCTTCTCAGATATTGTTTAAACCGGCAAGGCGGCAGAACTACAAGAAGATTCTATCGGGTGCATAATGGCAGGTAGTCAGAATTTCGAAACGCAATTTTTCAACTGGTTCAAGACCTTCCTGAAGGACAAGGGCCTGCAGTTCTCACAGTGCGGGTTCAAGTTGGGTGAGGGGCTCGGGGCGCGCCACGAGATCGATCTTGCTACCGGCTACTGGAAAGAGCCGAGCTATTCCAAGAACAAGCCACCCCGCTGGCTATACCGCATCATCCCGGGACCGGATGGCCTGCGAGCGGAGAACCCTGCTGAAGGGCCTCTCAACCTTGGGGCGATCAACACGGCTCAGGAGGACAAGGCGGGCGTGGTATTCCGGCTGGTACCATTGATCCGGAAGCTTTCGGGCGGTTTTGTCTTGGAAAACGACTTCGAGGTTCATGCTCTCTTCGTTTTCCATGGAGCCACCCCAAAGGGTTCTTCGGCAGAGCCATTGAACTTCGATCCTGCAACAGGGCAGATGCGATTCAAGGGCACACCGCTGAGGTATATTGCCTGCGGTCTTCTGGGGTTGAAACCCCGGGAAATGACGTTGGAAATCGAAGGAGAAGGCGGAGAACAGCCCATCAGCTATGGCGAAGTTGTCGATGCGCTCGCTGACGATATCAAGTGTGCTCCTGCAGGACAGACACCTGCAGGACAGACAATCGGGCCGATACCGGTTTACGATCTTACGCAACAGGCAGACTTCGATCGGCTGAAGCAGGCTATTGAGCGGGCATGGGCAGCTGCTGGACCGGTCCGGCCGGAAGCGGCGGCTGCAGTTGCCGTAAGCGAAACTGAGGCCGATGAGGATGACGAAATCATTCCTCCCGCTTCTCTCCGGATTCCTGAAAACACGGACCTTCTTGGCATTGATCCCGCCGTTTACCGGCAGATCAATGCTGCGCTCCAGTCCGGCAAGCAGCACATCATGCTCTATGGGCCTCCCGGTACGGGGAAAACCACTCTCGCCCGGTGGATCGCTTCGGCGCTGACCGGTGGCAAGTGGACCTTGGTTACAGGATCGTCAGACTGGAGTTCGCAGGACATCATTGGTGGGTATCAGCCAGTCGGAAAAGGTGGCGTGGCTTTTATCCCGGGTGTTCTCCTTCGCCGCTTCGACCGCCCCCTGATCATCGACGAGCTGAACCGTTGCGATATCGACAAGGTGATCGGGCCACTCTTCACGGTGCTGAGTGGGCAGCAGACCACACTGCCATACCGATTGA
>DRLF01000413.1 GCA_011051425.1 Thiolapillus brandeum
GGACTATGGACTGGCTATCGGGTTCGGGTCGTCTGATTTGCTCACGGCGCTGCTCATCACCCAGTTCGTCGGGTTTCCGGCGGCCCTGGTGTTCGGCCAGGTGGGGGACAGGTACGGGCCGAAGAAGGGCATTATGACAGCCCTGGTTGTCTACATCATCATCGTGTTCTGGGCCTGGCGCATGGAGGCGATGTGGGAGTTCTATGCCCTGGCGGTGGGTATCGGGCTGGTTCAGGGGGGTATTCAGTCCTTGAGCCGTTCCCTTTACGCCCGCCTGATTCCGCCGGACAGGGCAGGCATGTTCTTCGGGGTCTATAATATGCTTGGTAAGTTTGCAGCGGTTATCGGCCCGTTGCTGGTTGGCGCGGTTACTGTGATCAGCGGGGATTCGAGACTGGGAATACTGTCGGTACTGCTGTTGTTTGTGGCCGGTTTTGCTGTGTTGCAGCGTGTTACTGTGGTGTCAAATGGAGAGTTGAAATGAAGATCATCAAGTGGTTTTTCGGTCTGGTTATTGGCCTGGTGTTGCTGATCGTGGCAGCGGCACTGATTGTGCCCCTGTTCGTCGATGAAAACATGGTCAAGGAAAAGATCAGTTCCGAGTTCGAAAACAGGACAGGTCAGACGCTCAGTCTCAATGGTCCCCTGAACTGGTCCGTATTCCCCTGGGTGGGAATTCAGCTGTCGGACGTGCGGGTGGGAAGTGCGCAGGGTTTCGGTGAGCAGCCTCTCGCGGTGGTCAAGGAGCTGGATGTGAAGGTGGGTGTCAAGCCGCTGTTCGAAAAGAAGATCGCGGTGGATACGGTGGTGCTGAAAGGCGTGCGGCTGAACCTTCACAAGAACAAGGACGGCAGGGTCAACTGGGAAGGCCTGGCTGAGGCGGGAGGGAAAGACCAGAACACGGCGGAACAGCCCAAGGCGAAAACCGGCGGATCGTCGGGCATGGAGGGTTTCGAGGTACGCCTGAAGGGTATCGAGCTGGAAGATGTGAGCCTGCATTTCGATGATGAACAGGAAGGTGTCAGCGTCAGGCTCGATGACCTGGCGCTCAAGGTGGGTGAGCTGCTCCCCGGTCAGCCCGTGCCCTTGCATCTTGACTTCAGGCTGGAAAACAGCCAGCCGGTGATGAAGCTGGATCTCAGCATGTCCACGGACATGACTTTCACCGAGGACTATCAGCGTATCGATCTGGCAGCATTGGCCGTGGATCTGAATGCGGCTGGCGAAGGCCTGCCTGCCCAGGGAGTCAAACTGGCGCTGGCTGCCAACGTGGGTCTGGACAACAAACAAGGCGCGCTGGCCTTGAGTGATCTGTCTGTTTCCGGCCTGAATGTGGATATCACCGGTGATTTGAGTGTCACAGATCTGCATGGCAAGCCCAGACTGGAGGCAAAGCTCGCGCTGCAGCAGACCAATCTGAAGGAACTGCTGGAGATTGCCGGTGTGGAGGTCGTTACCGCCGATGCGGGGGCGCTGACAAAGGTGTCCGGCAACCTGTTCGTGGTGCAGCAGGGTGATACCCTCACGGCCGATCCGGTTTCCATAAAGCTGGATGATTCCACCCTGAACGGGACGCTGAAGATTCTGTCTTTCAAGGGACCCGTAGTGCGGGCCAGTTTCAAACTGGATGCCATCGACCTCGATCGTTATATGCCGCCAAAAGCGGAAGAGACGGCTGCGGTAGCAAAGCAGCCGGAAAAACAGAAAGCAGGCAGCAGCAAACCGGACTTCACTGCGTTGCGCAAACTGAATCTGGATGCGGACTTTTCCGTGGGCAGCCTGACCAGCAGTGGTCTTCACATGCAAAATGTCATCCTGAAACTGAAATCGCGAAAAGGCGTGCTGACCCTGGATCCGATCAGCGCGGCCCTTTATGAGGGCAAGCTGCATGGCAGTGTAAAACTGGACGTGCGCAAGGATACGCCGCGATTCAGCGCCAGGAAAACCCTCAGTGGCATACAGATAGAACCCCTGCTGAAGGATCTGACGGGAAAGGCACAGCTTCAGGGTACCGGAGATATCAAGGTGGATGTCCACAGCATGGGACTGGATGATCTCACCATCAAGCAGAATCTCAATGGCCGTTTTTCCCTGGAATTCAGAGACGGCGCCTATATCGGTTTCAACCTGGCGCAGGCGATCCGTCAGGCCACAGGGCAGGCGGTTTCCGATGAGCCGCAGAAGACCGACTTTGCCGAACTCAAGGGCAGTGGTGTCATCAGGCAGGGAGTAGTGACCAACAATGATTTCTACATGGCTTCCCCGGTGCTGCGGGTAACAGGGAAAGGCAAGGTCAACCTGGTCAAGGAAAAGGTGAACTATCTGCTTACCACCAAGGTCGTGAAATCTCTGCAAGGGCAGGGCGGCGCCAATGACCTGAAGGGTGTGGCCATCCCGGTTCGTATCTCGGGCAATCTGAATGATCCTTCGTTCATGGTGGATCTGGAAGCTGCCCTGAAAGCCAATGCGGAACACAAGATCGAGGAAAAGAAACAGGAACTGCTGGACAAGGCTGGCGAGAGCATCGAGAAAAAGCTGGGCTCGGGTGCGCTGAAAGGTCTGTTTGGGCGCTGATCAATTGCAAGCCCTATAGGGCCGTAAAGCCCAGGCCTTTCACCTGACGGAATGTTGAAAAAGTCCATTTATGGCCGTCACAATCCGTCAAGTGCCCATCCGTGAAGAGGGATCCTGACGATAGTAGGCTGCAAGCTGTCTGTAGACTTCGCTGCAGTGTTTTTTCAGGATTTCCGGTGCGGTAAAAAAATATTCACTGAGTACTGCAAAGAACTCTGCGGGGCTGGTGGCAGCATAGGGATTGATGCTTTGTTTTCTCTTGTACAACTGCTGTTGCAGATGTTCATAGGCAGTGCTGAGAGTCTTGCTCCATTTCTCCACAGGCATGTCGGGATGCAGAGGCGGCATACCGTTGACCCGTCCGTTCAGCGCATCCAGCTTGTGAGCGAATTCGTGAATGATGACATGACTGCCGGGATGACGCCGGTAACTGTCCCGTTCGACATCGTCCCAGGAAAGGATCAGGGGGCCATTCTGCCAGGATTCGCCGCTGAGGGGTGATGCCTGTTCGTGGGAGATGCCGAATTCATCGGTTACCGTGCGTTGCACCTTGAAGGCGCCGGGATACACGATCAGTTCTTTCCAGCCCTTGAAGCTGGAAAAATCCAGTTCCAGGATCATCAGGCAGGCCTGGCTGGCGATCACCGCACGCATTTCCAGTGTCATCTCCAGGCCCTGTACGCCATGAATGGCCTTTTCATGCAACAAAAGCGTGGTGAGTTCGCGCAGTTCAACCGCTTCCCGGGTACTCAGGTTGTGCAGCAGAAAGAGCTGCTTGCGCAGCCGCCGCCAGAGGTGATCAGGCAGCCCGTGGTGGCGCAGGGTTTGCAGGGTTCGGTATCGCCGCAATCGTGACAGCATGGGAAGGCCCGGGTTGAGCGGTAGAATGGATGCATTATACTCAGGTACTCCCAATTGATGGAAAGAGGAATGGCACAAATGGAAAAGCGCGACGCAAGCAAGGCAAATATTTATCTGGTGGGCAGCGGCATCGCTTCTCTGGCCAGCGCGGTCTACTTGGTGAAGGATGCCGGTGTGGAAGGAAACAGGATTCATGTCATGGAACAGCGGGACATCGCCGGCGGCGCACTGGACGGTTCCGGCGAGGAATCGGAAGGTTACCTCATCCGTGGCGGGCGCATGCACGAGGATCATTATGTCTGCTACTGGGATCTGCTGTCCCATATTCCCTCTCTGGAAGATCCTGAAATATCGGTCACCGATGAGTGCAAGGCCTTCAACGCAAAGTATGTTTCCAATGCCAGGGCCCGCCTGATGCGTGCTGGCGAGATCATGGATGTGTCATCCTATGGCCTGAGCAAGGGGGATCAGGCGGCCATGCTGAAACTGTGGTTCGCGCCGGAGATCATTCTGGGTGACAAGCGTATCGAGGACTGGTTCTCGGAGCATTTCTTCGAAACCAATTTCTGGCTGCTGTGGACCAGTATGTTCGCCTTTCAGAAATGGAGCAGCCTGGCGGAGATGCGCCGCTATTTCATTCGTTTCATTCACCTGCTGCCGGGCATGAACAGGCTCGAGAAGATCCTGCGCACCAAGTACAACCAGTATGATTCCGTGGTGCTGCCGCTGCGCCGTTGGCTGGAAGACAAGGGGGTGCAATTCGAGATGCGCCACCAGGTCATCGATATCGAATTCGATCTGGCCGCCGACAGCAAGCGGGCCAGGGTCATCCACTATCTCGTGGAGGGCGAAGAAAAGCAGATCATGCTGGGCGAAGAGGACTGCGTGTTCATCACCAACGGCTCTATCGTGGAGTCGGCGGATACCGGGTCCATGGATGCGCCGCCGGTGTTGTACGGAAAGGCAGAATCCGGTGCCTGGAAACTGTGGGAGAAGATAGCGGCACAGCATGAGGATTTCGGCAATCCCGGTGTGTTCTGTGACAACGTGGATCTGCAGAA
>DRLF01000414.1 GCA_011051425.1 Thiolapillus brandeum
GGATGAAATCATCAACTCACCCATGGAGCGTGGTGGCCGGGGTCACTAATCTCTTTCCCCAGGAATTTAGGGGCCATACAACTATTATCCTCTTCGAGGAACAGGATCTCCGGGAAACCCGGGGTGGTTCATATGATTGTTGCTGCTGTTTTCGTTTCCCGGGCCAGAGCTAGACGACTAACCTGCAAACAGGCTGAAACCAGGAATTCTTAACAAGATTTCAGGGAGTAAGAGTCCTTGTTGGTTCGTCACCCCCTCTGTCAGGACCAAGAGACAGATCTGGCACCAGAGAAACCCGATTCTCCCCTTGACCCATGGAAGTCTTGACAGACGGCCGCCTCGAAGCACGATAGTAATTAATTACTATCTTACCTAGGCTGCATTATGACGCCTCACCATCCCAAGCACATGCCGGCGGAAGAACGACGCGCTGTCACTGTCGAAACCGTATTGGAACTGGCTGCGGAGCAGAATCCCGGGGAGATCACCACGAGCGTGATCGCCAAGCGCATGGGCGTGACTCAGGGCGCTCTGTTCAGGTACTTCCCGAGCAAGGATGCACTTTGGCAGTCGGTGTTGGAGTCGGTGGCCGAGCGCTTGATGAAGCGTATTGAGCGTGCTGCGACCAGCGTTGAATCCTCCCTGGCTGCCCTGGAGGCAATGTTCATGGCACATGTGGGCTTTGTCACCGAGCATCCTGGGGTGCCCCGATTGCTGTTCGGCGAACTGCAGAAAGCCGAAGCCACCCCCGCCAAGCGCAGGGCCCAGGCCCTGATCCGGCGTTATGGAGAGCGATTGCAGGAACTGTTGGAGCGCGGCAAGGCCTGCGGGGAACTTGATTCGACACTGGATGAAAATGCTGCTGCCACGGCTTTCATCGGCGCGCTTCAGGGGCTGATTATGCAATCACTTCTAGTCGGCGATGTGGGCCATATGTGCCGTGAGGCTCCGGGAGTGTTCTCCCTTTATCGCCGTGGCATCGGGAGTGGAAAATGAAAGTACCTTCCCAGCAGCGCCAGATCCTTGCTTTGGTCGCGGTGATACTGCCACTGCTGTTGTTGTTCGCTTATGTGGCCATTCGTTCCGGGCCACTGGCGCCCGTTGCTGTGACTGTGATGCAGGTGGAATCGCAACCGATCAGCCCGGCACTGTTCGGTATCGGCACGGTGGGGGCGCGTTATAACTACAAGATCGGACCCACAACCGCCGGGCGGGTCAAGCAGCTGTACGTGGATGTGGGTGATCGTGTCGAGGTGGGTCAGGTGCTGGGGGAGATGGATCCGGTGGATTCGGACGCGCGCATCCGCGCCTTGCAGGCGGCGTTGAAGGCTACCAGGGCCGCGGTGAGACAGGCCGAGGCCAAGGCGGTCTATGCCAGATCCCAGGCCCGGCGTTATGAAAAGTTGCTCGGTGCAGACAGCGTCAGCGAGGAGCAGGTGGCCACCAAACGCCAGGAACTGGCTGTGGCCGAAGCTGCTCTGGCCGCGGCGCGGGATGAAGTGAACCGTATCCAGGCCGATATCGAAGCCCTGCACGCCCAGCGCGGCCACCTGAAACTGATATCCCCTGTGGTGGGGCTGGTGGTGGCGCGTGAGGCCAACCCGGGCTCCTCCGTGATGGCTGGCCAGGCGGTGGTGGAGGTAATCGATCCGACCATTCTTTGGATCGATACCCGGTTCGACCAGATCAGTGCTGCAGGGTTGGCTACCGGTCTGCCAGCCATGGTTCGTCTGCGTTCGCGTCATGAACAGCGCTTCAAAGGCCGGGTGCTGCGTCTGGAACCCCTGGCTGATTCGGTTACCCAGGAGATGCTGGCCAAGATCGTATTCGAACGTGAGCCCCTGCCGATGCCTCCTCTAGGCGAGTTGGCGGAGGTGACCGTCTCCCTGCCATCGCTGCCGGCCCGTCCGGTGATTCCCAATGCCGCGATCCGTGAGGTGGAGGGCCGGCAAGGCGTCTGGCTATTGGTTGACGATGGCCTCCGTTTTGTGCCGGTGGAACTTGGATGCAGCGATCTCGATGGCCGAGTGCAGGTGCTCAACGGCCTGAAGGAAGGACAGCGTATCGTGGTGTACAGCGAGAAGGCGCTGACCGAGCGTAGCAGGATCAATGTGGTTGAGCAGGTTCCGGGAGTCGTGCCATGATCAGTCTCGCCGGGCGCGACATCCTGCATGCCTGGGGCAAATTCATCTTTACCGGAATCGGGCTGGGCCTGCTGATTGGTGTCACCCTGACCATGGCGGGGGTGTACCGTGGTATGGTTGCGGACGGCAAGGCGCTTCTCGACAATAGCGGTGCCGACCTTTGGATAGTGCAGCGTGACACTCTCGGTCCTTATGCCGAGTCTTCCAGTGTCTATGACGACCTGTGGCGTGGTGTTCGCGCCATGCCTGGTGTAGCCGCTGCGGCCAATGTTACTTATCTCACCATGCAGGTGCGTCATGGGCAGCGGGACGTGCGCGCCATGGTGGTGGGCATCATGGCTGGAAATGCTGGAGATCCGGGCTGGCCCCCCTATCTCGTAGCGGGACGGCAGATCACCCGCGGACATTACGAGGCGGTGGCCGACATCGCCACCGGTTTCAAGCTGGGGGACGAGCTGAAGATCCGCCGTAACCGTTATAACGTGGTGGGACTCACACGCCGCATGGTCTCCTCCAGCGGCGATCCCATGGTGTTCATTCCCCTCAAGGACGCCCAGGAAGCGCAGTTCCTCAAGGACAACGACGCCATCTGGATGCAGCGTCGCCGTACCGCCGCCAATCCGGCGTTCAACCGTCCCATCGTGCCGGGCCTGCTGGAGGCCATCCTTGACTCGCAAACCACCAATAACTATGTCAACGCCGTCCTGGTGCGCTTGGCGCGGGGCTACACATCGGAGGAGGTGGCTGAGCCGATCCGGCGTTGGAAACGACTCACCGTGTATGATCGCTCGCAGATGGAGGAGATCCTCATTGGCAAGCTCATCGCCACCTCAGCCAAGCAGATCGGCATGTTCCTGGCTATCCTCGCGGTGGTTAGCGCCGCCATCGTCGCCTTCATCATCTATACCCTCACCATGGACAAGATCCGGGAAATCGCGGTGCTCAAGCTCATCGGCACCCGCAATCGCACCATCGCCAAGATGATTATGCAGCAGGCCTTGGCCCTTGGCTCCATCGGCTTTGTGGTGGGCAAGATCGCCGCCACCTTCGCCGCACCGCACTTTCCCAAATATGTGCTGCTGATGCCGGCGGACTCCATCGCCGGGTTCTTTGCCGTGATGCTGATCTGCGTGCTGGCCAGCCTGGTGGCCATCCGCCTGGCGCTCAAGGTCGATCCGGCCGAAGCCATTGGAGGTTGAGATGAGGGGCAAGGGCATTCATATCGAAGGACTGTCAAAACGCTACGGCGAGGGCGATACCGCCGTATTGGCGCTCAAGAACGTGAACATGACGGTGGTGCCCGGCGAAGTGGTGGGCCTGATCGGTCCCTCCGGCTCCGGCAAGAGCACCCTGCTCAAATGCCTGGGCGCGGTGATTGATCCTACGGCCGGGCGCATGATGCTGGGCGATGAGGTGATCTACGATGACGGTTGGAAGGTGCGTGACTTGCGAGCCCTGCGCCGGGACAAGATTGGCTTCGTGTTCCAGGCGCCTTACCTGATTCCCTTCCTTGATGTCACCGACAATATTGCCCTTCTGCCGATGCTGGCCGGGGTGCCCAACAACCAGGCCCGCACCCGGGCACTGGAACTGCTCACCGCCCTGGACGTGCAGCACCGGGCAAAAGCCATGCCCTCCCAGCTTTCGGGTGGAGAGCAGCAGCGAGCGGCCATTGCCCGGGGGCTTGTCAACCGACCACCAGTGATCCTGGCGGACGAGCCAACCGCTCCCTTAGATTCGCAACGGGCAATGGCGGTGATCCGCATCCTCAATGACATGGCCCGGCGCTACCAGACGGCGATCATTGTCGTCACCCATGACGAAAAGATCATCCCCACCTTCAAGCGCATCTATCATATACGCGATGGCGTCACTCACGAGGAAGCCGGTGAGGGGCGTGGATTCGACTGAGCCCCGCTCCTGCATCCTAGTCGGCTAGTCATTTCAATATCACTCCTGGTTTAACCCGAATATTTCACCCGGTCGCTGGAAAAACATGCCAGCTTACTGTATTCATGGAGAATTTTGGAATATTAGCAAAGTACAATATGTTACAGGGCATCGCTGAACGCGCCCTCGCACCGGTCTCGCCGTCCATCTGCAGTTTTTGCTCAATCATCAATAGCTTGGACTATTGATTCAATCGCAAATCCGCACCTGAACGCCGATCCCGGCACGATCATCGCGTTCCCGGGTGAAACATTCGGGTTAAAGCACAAGTAACAACATGTTTGGTTGCCGAGGAATTCGCGATGGCGGAGCGTAAGCGGATGTGTCATATCCAACGGCCTCATGTGCCAAATGCCACTAAATACCCGGTTTTCTGAGACACGAATATCTTAACTTGCTGATATTACTAAATACTTATGCTTGGCATGGTTGTTGCTTTTGTAGCGGAATGGTACTGCACACACAAGATATTCAGTCCGCTCTGAATACGTTATTGACCAGGGGGTAACAACAATGAATAAGTTTTGGCGGGTATCCGTGGGTTCACTGCTGGCAACGACTGCGGTTGCTGCTTCAGTTGCTGGCGCGCAAGCCGTGGACGAAGAAAAAC
Organism: Thiolapillus brandeum; assembly: GCA_011051425.1. Classification (GTDB taxonomy): domain Bacteria; phylum Pseudomonadota; class Gammaproteobacteria; order Chromatiales; family Chromatiaceae; genus Thiolapillus; species Thiolapillus brandeum_A. The sequence goes on from DRLF01000414.1 coordinate 4,705, forward strand.
TTCATCCGGCCATTCCGCTGCTGGATGAATCAGGCGCCAATGTGCTCAAGAGCGGGAAGCCCTACAGCCCCCGCACTACTTGCGGTCAGTGTCACGACTACGAGTCCATCACCCATTCTTTCCACATCGAGCAGGGCAGGGATGAAACGGATGACGATTTCGGCAAGAGAATCGGCCTGCCCCAGCTCGTGGGTCCCGGTTATTTTGGCGGCTACAACTGCATGGGCAGCAACAACCCGGACCAGCTGGCGAAAAAGGACAATGCTTCGGCGGATGACTTTGCCGACAAGGGCGCGGCAGGATGGATACAGCGCTGCGAGGGATGTCACAGCGGCGGCGGCTGGATGGAGAAGGACCGGCAGGGCCGCCGTTATGATGAAGTCGATCCGGATACTGTCAAGCCATTCGATGGTGATTATTACAACCGTGGCACGGATTCCAACAACCAGCCGGCCGATGCCAGCGTGGTGTCCCAATGGGACTGGAAGAAAAGCGGCGTGGTGGAGAACGACTGCCTCATGTGCCATATCGATCAGGGGCGGCTACAGGTATTCGACGAGCGCCTGAACGTGGAGGATGGCCCGGACGGTTACGACTTGTGGCGAACCCTGCGCCGTTACAAGTTCATCGACAATGGTTTCTTCCGCTACAACGCCACGGCGATGATGGAATACCTGAACATCAGGCATCCTGATGGCGTGAACAAGGACGTGAACCTGGTCACGGTGGCCAAGAAAAACATTACTGTGGAAGAAGGTCATCGTGGCACGGATGTGGATTACGAGCTGGACCTGGACAATAACGGTAATCCCAAGCTCACCTGGAAC
>DRLF01000415.1 GCA_011051425.1 Thiolapillus brandeum
ACAGGGAAGCCATCAATGCTCAAGGCCTCTGCGGCGCAAGCGACTGGCGCCTGCCCACCGTAGCAGAACTTGCTGGTATCGTGAATCTGGTTCGCTATCACAGTGCAGTGGACAGCGGCTATTTTCCTTTTACCATGGCTCAGCGCTACTGGACGGCCACGCCTTCTTCTGTCGGATCACCCTGGGCTGACTATGTGGAATTCGATGATGGCGGAACGGATGCTGTGCTCAAGGAGCAGAGCTACCGGGTTCGCCTGGTGCGCGGTAGCCGATGAGTAACGTGAATCGAAGAGCGGGTTTGTCTTCATGTTGGAAACCAAAATGAAAAAAGCGGTTTGTTTTACCTGTCTGTTTTTGTGGGCAGGCATGTCCAGTGGGCAGAATTGTGTGGCTACGATTGCCGAAAGTACGCCTGCGGACCGCTTCATCCTGAATGGTGATGAGGTGATCGACACCAGAACACAGTTGATCTGGAAGCGCTGCTCCCTGGGCCAGTCCGGGAACAACTGTGAAACCGGAAGCGCGGGCACTTATACCTGGCAGCAGGCGCTGGAGGCGGCATACACAGATCCTGCAGACCCCGGTCCACAGTGGCGGCTTCCCAACCTGAAAGAGTTGCAGTCCATTTTTGAACAGAGCTGCAGCGATCCTGCTGTCAATCTGTCGGTGTTTCCCAACACGGTATCCGGATGGTACTGGAGTGCCTCGGGTTCTGCCCGGAACGGGGGAGATGCCTGGGCCATGAATTTCAACTTCGGTACTACCAGCCATCTGCCGAAGAACCGGAGCGATTTTCATGTACGCCTGGTACGCAATACCTACTATCAGTAACAGGTTGGATCGTTTTTCAATTCCCTGATCAAGGGGGGGGTGAGGAACAGCTGCATGCGCATCAAGGTATTGTGGCTTCCGGTTTGCTCAGAAATGACATTTTTCGGGTACCCTTCAATAGACCCTGAAGATGCCGCCACTCCTGACGGTCAGTATACTGCCTGATTCGACGACAACCGCAGGCGCACCGAAATACACACTGGCCGTTTCTGAAACGACAATGTCGGCGCCGCTGTCCATGATGAGCGTGGTGTTTGCTCGGCATATGTAGGGTCTGCTGTCGCCATAGGTATGGCTGACAATGTGAATCTCGTCTCCCAGGCAGTCGTTGTAGTCATTCTTGTCCGTGGGATCGGATTTGCGGTTGTATTCATCCAGGTTGGTATAGCCGTCACCATCACTGTCGAGGTTGGCATCGTTGCTGAAAGGGTCCAGGCCATAGCGGGACTCGAAGTAATCGCTCATTCCATCCCCGTCATGGTCGGAGGTCATATTGTAGATCAGGAAACTGGCGCTGCTGGTCGTATGATCCAGAGACAGGGAACCGTCCACATTGGTGATGGCATGACGGCTGTTGACACGCGGATCGGGGTTGGCGTCTGCGAAGGTCAGTTGGCGCACGCCAGGTGTTTCGCTGGCATCGATATGGATGGTGAACTGCAGGAACTCGCCGTTGACCGTCGTGTTGGCGCTGGTGGAGTAGGTGACGAAGCGGAAGTCGTTGCCGTTCTGTGCAAATTGCAGGTTCCATTCGGAGGGATTGACGGCGCTTCCCCAGCTGGCGTCTGTGACTGCCATGGTGGGTGGCAGCAGGATGCTGCCGTTGAAGCCCCCGGTGGATGTCAGTGCGTCAGGGTTGATGGAAATTCCGGCCTGGAACTCGCTGCCGATGAGACCGTTGTCTGCGTGCAGGGACAGTACAGGATCTGCAACAGCAGTCCCTGTGGTGAGTAATGTGGCAATCAACAGGATATGCGGGGATTGGATGTTGCACTGGTCCGCCATCATGGGTACGGGTTTATTGTTGCTGCAGCAGGCCATCTTCAAAGCTCCATGAAGAAAGAAAGAATCGTGCTTTTTACATGACGGGAATAAGGAGAGCCAACAGGCTCGTCGTTTTGGCCAACCCTGCGATAAAGCTGTTCCACAACGGTGTACGACACCTCGATGGTCCCGCTTGTAAAGCTGGTATCGTCGGGAATATCGAAGGTGAAACTGCCATCTGTCGATGGGATGGTCAGGTATTCCTCCATGACTTCTCCTCCGGTATATTTTGCCAAACTAAGCTCATAGCCACTCAAGCTAGAGACACTCCATACAGTGTAATAGCCATTTGCATCTTCCGGGCCTATTTTCAAGCCGTTAGTAATCGTTGCGTGATAATCCAGTTCCACCGGTATCGGTGTGACACCGGGTATTTTCAGGTGCAGGAAAGGCAGGACTGTGCCAGAATCGTAAGGAAGAAAATCTTTCATTTCGTAGTCTGCCCATCCACTGGCCTTCAAGCTGCCTGTTACATGCATTTCAGGGATTCCACCATAGGATTGATGGCCGGGCACATCCATGGCCTTCAGGTCAACCTTATCATCGCTGGTAACGGCCATGGTGATGCTGCTGTTGATATGAGCATCGTAGGGTGCTTCAGCATTCCTGTTGACCAGTAATGCCAATACATCCCAGCCAGCAGTTATCAGTGCTTTGATGCCAGGTACGTCGAACTTGAGGCTGTCGTTGACCTTGACGGCTTCACCAATGACCTCCCCTTCCATACCACCACCGCTCAAATCCCTGACCTTGAAAATGAACATCTGCAATGCATCAGGCTGTTCTTCGCTCTGTTTCAGCTGGAAGCTCAATGTATGATGGTCAGTGAGGGCGGGAGTGGACAGTGCATTGAAACTCATACGCGCCAGCCTTCCACTCAGGTCCGGTAACTCAAGGTTGAAATCCTTTGTCTTACGGAAGGAGGCGCCGTCTTTTATTCTGAAAAGCTTGCTGGTTCCAT
>DRLF01000416.1 GCA_011051425.1 Thiolapillus brandeum
ACAGGGAATGTGCAGTTTCTGCTGCGCCGCACCAAGCGATGGCGAGCCTGGCATGCGTTTCATGCTTTGAAGGGTTTGTCTGGAACGGATGTTTACGGGCACACCGAAACATCGGTGTTGTTGTCACCCAGGCGTAGACAGGGGTTTATGCACATCAACGTGAAAAATGATCTGATTCGTGCCAAGAAATGGCTGGAGATCGCCAGAGTGAGTGTTGACCGGAACTCGGTCGCTGTCGATGAATACGAGACTATCAATCAGCTGGAAGGGGATATTGAAAAGATCTCCGTCAGCCTCGATAAAAAAGAAAAGAACCTGGCGGGTTCTATCGAGGGTGCATTACACAAGTTGAAAGCGATGGCCGAGAGAGAAGCGGAAAAAATAGAGATTGGCTGGAAAACCAAGCGGCCCGATGCTGATGTGCGTGCAGACCTGATCGATGCAAAACAGCACGTAGCCTTTGCCGAGAACATGCAGTTCTATGCGAAGAGTGATCCGGCCGATATTTTCAAGTCTCTGGACCGGGCAAAAGCCGAGCTGGACAAGGTGGCCAAATCCGGAAAACTGGACAGCAAAGCGAGTAGCGAGCTGGATCTGGTGACAAAGGATCTCGCGATGATCCGCAAGAAACCTGACGATCGTGGTGTATATGAACGTATCCGCGCACGTTTGCGGGGGCTGATACACAACAACTACTGATATTGCTGAAGAAACAGGAAGTAGCCGGGCCGGCGTGCAACTCCAGTGCGCTGGCCCGGTTGCGTGGTAAGCGGTTTCTTTACCTGTTGTTGCAAGGGAATATGCGCTTGAATAGTAGATGCCAAGTAAGTATCATCCCCTCTCATGCGTAAATCTTTCCACCGTATCCTCGTCGCCGTGCTGGTTGCAGCGCTGTTCACGCTTGGCTTGCAATCTGTGAGCTTTGCCGGGATGCCTGTGGATGCAGGGTCGGTAACAACGGCTGCTGCCTCCGTCAGTCCTGAAATGGCTGCCGGTCATGAGTGCAGTAACTGTGAAACTGCCAAGGACTGTTGTGCGTCGCAGGATTGCCAGACAGCACCGCATTGTGTTTCCTACAATGCCATTGGCGGAACCACCGACATACCTGCTGTAGATCGCCGTAATATCCTTGTTAAGAATTCTTTTGATGCCGTTCCGGCATCCATGCTCATTCCCACCATATACCGTCCACCCTGGGCCTGATCCACTCAACGGCTCTTTTCAGGAGCCTGGCTGACCAGGTGTCATATGCCCCGTTATCCACGGGTAGCGGGACAGGTTTGATGTATCGATCTCCCTGAGCGGCAATGGCAAAGTGCGGCTGTCCGTGCTTTCTTCTCCAGTCGGCTTTGCCGACCTACTCCTGAATACAGAGCTACCGGTTCGTTTCCTGACTGCATTGAAAACAATGCCATCAGGAAATCCAGTACCTGTTTCCTCCGTTCCCGTTGAATCACACAGCCATTGCTGTGACACGGGGGAAACCTATCGGAGTTTTCGGTATGAAACCTGTTTCAAAACGGACGCGCTCAATACGTGCTGTCCCTATTTTGTGTATTACCCTGATTTTTTCCGCACAGAAGGTTGTAGCGGATGAACCTTTGATCGGTCTGAAAGAAGCTGAGCAGATTGCACTGGAGAATGACCCGGTCGTGAAAGCCAGTATCGCCCGTGCAGAAGCATTGGGGGAGGATGCGGTAGCCGACGCCCAACTGCCGGATCCCAGGTTGCGTACCGGCCTGTACAATGTTCCCCTGGACGATTTCGATATATCCAGAGAACCCAGCACCCAGCTTCGCCTGGGTATCCAGCAGGCCTTTCCCCGGGGGGACACCCTCAAGTACAAATCCGGCAAGACCCGGGCACAGGCGCGTGCTGAACAGCTCCGTGCTGAGCTGGAGCGAAAGAAACTGCTCAAGGCGGTGCGCAGAAATTATCTGGATATCTATTTTCAGACCCAGGCCATCAAGATCATTCGCTCCAGCCGCAAGCTGTTCGAAAACCTGACGGAAATAACCCAGGTGCAATACGGTTCCGGCGGTTCTTCCCAGCAGGACGTATTGCGTGCCGAACTGGAACTGTCGAGGCTGGATGACCGCATCACTCAGTATCAGAACAAGGAGGAAGCCGCGAGAAGCCGGCTTTCCCGCTGGGTAGGAGATGCTGCGTGGCGGCCATTGCAGGCTGATATGCCCGTGCTTCCACAGATTCCCGAACGGGAGCAGATACAGGAAGGCCTGGAAACACACCCGGAAATCAGCATGCGTTCTGCGGTGGTGGAATCTCACCAGCAGAGTATTGCCATATCCAAAGAGCAGTACCGGCCCGGCTGGACTGTGGGTGCGGAGTACCGCATGCGTTTCGGCGACAATCCGGACGACTCCAGCCGTTCCGACATGGGTGCGGTCATGCTGACAGTCGATATGCCGCTTTTCACAGAGAAGCGCCAGGACAAACGTCTGGCAGCGAGCCAGAAAAGGGCGGATGCAGCGGTGCTGGATCGTGCCAACAGCTGGCGCAAGCTGCGTGAAAGCCTGTCCATGGAAACAGCCAACAGGAAGCGTCTCATGGAGCGTATTCAACGCTATGAGAAACGCCTGATCAGGGAGGCTGAGGAAAACGCCAAGGCGGCGCTGCTCGCCTACCAGAGCGGCACAATCGAATTCACCGGTTTGATGCGCTCCCGCATCACGGAACTGGATATCAAGCTGCAGGCCCTCAAATTGCGTGTGGATCTGCTGAAAACCAATGCGAGTCTGCTGTATCTGGCAGCAGGAGAAGAACAATGAAAAACGTCCTTATGATGACCCTTGCCGCTATCGTGATGGCGGGAAACCTGCCGCTTCTGGCAGCTGAAGATGAAAAGGAAATTCTCTATTGGGTGGCGCCCATGGATCCCAACTATCGGCGTGATGAGCCGGGCAAGTCGCCCATGGGCATGGAACTGATTCCGGTGTATGCCGGTGCGGAAGATGAAGGCAGCGATGTCACCATATCACCCGCTGTGGTCCAGAACCTTGGTGTGCGTACCGAAGCGGCACAGATGGGGACATTGTCCCGCCTCATCGATACGGTGGGGTATATCGACTATGACGAGTCGAAGGTCAGCCACATCCACCTGCGTGTTTCGGGCTGGATAGAAAAACTCAGTGTCAAATCCGCCGGCGAACAGGTCAGGAAGAACCAGCGCCTGTTCAATCTGTATTCGCCGGATCTGGTAAATGTTCAGGAAGAATTCATCCGTGCTCTGAACAGCGGCAACAAGGGGCTGATAGAAGCTTCCCGCGACCGTTTGAGTGCACTCGGCATCAGCCGGGGTGAAATAGTCCAGCTGGAAAAACGGCGCAAGGTAAAGCAGACCGTTGCCATCTATGCGCCCCAGGATGGCGTGGTGTCCGAGTTACCGGTAAGAGAAGGCATGTACGTCAAGCCTGCGATGAATGTCATGACCCTGGCCGACCTGTCCAGCGTGTGGCTGATTGCGGAAATCTTCGAGCGCCAGGCCAACTGGGTCAGGACAGGTGACAAGGCCATAGTCACGCTACCCTTCCTGCCGGGCAAGACCTGGCAGGGGAAGGTGGAATACATCTATCCCAGCCTGGACAAGAAGACCCGTACGCTCATGGCGCGTTTGCGTTTCGACAACCCTGGAGAAGCGCTCAAGCCAAACATGTATGCACGGGTGAAGCTCTATGCCAGTCCCAGGGACAACGTGGTTTCCATACCGCTGGAGGCGCTCATTCGTACCGGTGACAGGGAACGGGTGATCGTGCAGGTGGGTGATGGCCAGTTCGATGCCAGGGAGGTCCGTACAGGCATCGAAAGCGGTGATCGCATCGAGATCATCGAAGGACTGAAGGCCGATGAGAAGGTCGTGATCTCCGGTCAGTTCCTGCTCGATTCCGAAGCCAGCCTCAAGGCCAGCTTCACCCGCATGGGTGAAGGTGATGAAAAGCCGCAGGACAGCACGAACACATCGAAAGTAACAGCCACAGGTTCAGGTGTGGTGGTGTCCCTGGATGCCGCAGAAATGCAGATCAGGCTGAAGCACGGGCCCATCCCCGAGCTGGGTTGGGATGCCATGGAAATGCTGTTTCCCCTGGGAACCGGGGTGGACGGGCTGAAGCCCGGTGACCGCGTCGAATTCGATCTGGAGAAGCAGGGTAATGGCTATGTGGTGATTGCTGTGCGTCCGGCTGATCAGGAGCAGCAGCCATGATTCCTGCAATTATCGACTGGTCATTGCGCAACCGCTTCATGGTGCTGCTGTTGACCGTTATTCTGACAGGCTGGGGATTGTATGCAGTCAAGAATACGCCCCTGGATGCGATTCCTGATCTGTCTGATGTTCAGGTGATCATCAAGACCAGCTTTCCGGGGCAGGCGCCACAGGTGGTGGAAGACCAGGTCACTTACCCCCTGACCACCGCCATGCTCTCGGTTCCCAAGGCCATCAACGTGCGCGGTTATTCCTTCTTCGGTGATTCCTATATCTATGTCATTTTCGAGGATAGTACCGATCCCTACTGGGCAAGATCCAGGGTACTGGAATACCTGAGCCAGGCAGCCAGCAAGCTGCCGTCGGAAGCCAAACCCGAACTCGGGCCGGATGCCACCGGTGTGGGCTGGGTATTCGAGTATGCGCTGGTGGACCGGAAGAACAACCATGACCTGGCACAACTGCGAAGCCTGCAGGACTGGTATCTGAAGTTTGAACTGCAGACTGTACCCGGTGTTTCGGAAGTGGCCACTATCGGCGGTATGGTCAAGCAATACCAGGTCGTCGTAGACCCGGACAGCCTGCGTGCCTACGGTCTGAACCTTTCCCAGATCCGCAAGGCCATACAGCGGGGCAACCAGGAGGCCGGCGGCTCGGTCATCGAGATGGGCGAGGCCGAGTACATGATCCGCGCCACCGGCTATATCGACAGTATCGAGGATCTGCGGGAAATCCCCCTGGGGATGAGCGACATGGGTGTGCCTATCACGCTCAAGGATGTTGCCCAGGTTCGTCTGGGACCACAGATGCGTCGCGGTATTGCCGAGCTGGACGGGCAGGGTGAAGTCGTGGGAGGCGTGATCATCATGCGCTTCGGCGAGAATGCCCTGTCGGTGATTTCCGATACCAAGAAAAAGCTGGAAGAACTGTCACGGGGGCTTCCTGATGGCGTGGAGATCGTGCCCACCTATGACAGGTCCGGCCTGATCCACCGTGCCGTGGAAACACTGAATGGCAAGCTGCTGGAAGAATTTCTGGTGGTGGCGCTGGTGTGTGCGGTATTCCTGTTCCACCTGCGTTCGGCGCTGGTGGTCATTCTGTCCCTGCCCGTGGGCATACTGGTCGCCTTTATTGTCATGGAACGCATGGGCATCAATGCCAATATCATGTCTCTCGGAGGCATTGCCATTGCCATCGGCGCCATGGTGGATGCGGCCATTGTCATGATCGAAAATGTCCACAAGCACATCGAGAAGACACCCCTGACCAATGAAAACCGCTGGACCATCATGAGCCAGGCGGCTACCGAAGTCGGGCCGCCCCTGTTCTTCTCCCTGCTGATCATCACCCTGAGCTTTCTGCCCGTGTTTTCTCTCGA
>DRLF01000417.1 GCA_011051425.1 Thiolapillus brandeum
CGTGACCGGCGCCAGATCGGTGACCTGCTGAACGCTTCCGTCAGGACGGTGGAAGCAGACGATATGGATGAAGCGGTAACGCTTGCGGCAGGGCTGGCCGTCCCGGGAGACCGGGTGTTGCTGTCCCCTGCCTGTGCGAGTTTCGATATGTTCGACGGATTCGAGCATCGCGGCAGAGTATTCCGGGAAGCTGTGGGGAGGCTTTGTTCATGAGTGCTGTGGCCCGTCCCCGCCCCCTCCTGTCCGCATCGGCGCTATCGGTGGACTGGGTGCTGCTGCTTGCGGTGCTGGCCCTCGTTGGCCTGGGCGTTGTCATGGTGAGTTCGGCTTCTTTGCATCTGGCGGGCAGTGGCAATCCCTTCCACTATCTGAGCAAGCATCTGATTGCACTGAGCCTGGGTACCGCCGCTGCACTGATAACCCTGCAGATTCCGAGCAACTGGTGGGAAAAGGGGAGCACCTGGCTGTATTTTCTGGGACTGTTGCTGTTAGTGATCGTGTTGATCCCCGGTTTGGGAAAGACGGTAAACGGTGCGACCCGCTGGGTCGCCATAGGGCCGTTCAACCTGCAGACATCCGAATTCATGAAGCTGTTCATGATCTTTTTCATGGCCGGCTACCTCGTGCGGCGGCAGGTGGAGGTGGCGCATACGGTGTGGGGGGTGATAAAGCCTTTGCTGCTGCTGTCCCTGGCAGTCGTGCTGCTGATGGCGCAACCGGATTTTGGCACCACTGTTGTGTTGTTGGCGACGGCACTGGGGCTGCTGTTCCTCGGTGGTGCGCCCCTGTGGCAGTTTGGACTGCTGTTGCTGCTGGCCGTGCTCGGCGGCGTGGTTCTGGTCATCACATCGCCCTATCGTCTGGAACGGGTGACCTCTTTTCTCAATCCCTGGGCGGATCCTCTGGATTCGGGTTATCAGCTTTCCCAGGCGCTGATTGCCTTCGGTCGGGGTGAATGGACAGGTGTCGGCCTGGGTAACGGCATCCAGAAGCAGTTCTACCTTCCCGAAGCGCACACGGATTTCATCATGGCCGTGATTGGTGAGGAATTCGGCCTCGTGGGTACCCTCACGGTGATCGCCCTGTTCAGTATCCTGGTGTGGCGGGCCTTCAGTATCGGTGCCGCGGCCGAAGCCATGCAGCGCCGCTTCGCTGCCTATGTCGCCTATGGCATCGGCCTGTGGCTGGGGTTGCAGGCTTTTATCAATGTGGGAGTGAATGTGGGTATGCTGCCCACCAAGGGACTGACCCTGCCTTTCGTCAGTTATGGCAGCAACAGCATGATCATCGGTTGCGTGGCGATTGCCGTACTGCTGCGTATCCATTGGGAGAACCGGACCGGAAAAGACGGACCGGGAGGGATACCATGGCGCGCATGACCATCATGGCAGGCGGCACCGGCGGCCATGTCTTTCCGGCGCTGGCGGTAGCGCAGGAGATGCGGCAGCGTGGCTGGGAGATCAGCTGGATGGGAACACCGGACAGCTTCGAATCCCGTACCGTACCGGACTACGGTTTTCCCCTGGAAACCATTGCCGCCTACCGGTTGCGCGGCCAGGGCCTGCCCGGGCTGCTGCTGGCACCGTTCCGCCTGCTCAAGGCCATGGGACAGGCCGGCAAGATACTGCGGCGAACCCGGCCGCAGCTGGTTCTGGGTATGGGCGGGTTCGTTACCGGCCCCGGTGGGCTGGTAAGCAGGCTGCTGGGCATTCCCCTGGTTATCCATGAGCAGAACACCATTCCCGGTATGACCAACCGCTGGCTGGCCAAAATCGCCGCGCTGGTGCTGGAGGCCTTTCCCCGCAGTTTTCCAAAGTCGGTGGCTGCCGTGGTGACAGGCAACCCGGTACGTGAAGAAATAGCTGCTGTTGCGGCACCGGAAGAACGCATGGGTGGTCGGGATGGTGCCATCCGCGTGCTGATCGTCGGCGGTTCTCTCGGTGCCCAGGCACTGAATGAGCAGTTGCCGCCAGCCCTGGCACAGCTGGGTCTGCCCCTGGATATCCGGCACCAGGCCGGACGCGGCAAGGCCGGGGATGCCGCCAGGCATTATCCGCCGGAACTGAAGGCGGAAGTGAGCGAATTCATCGACGACATGGCCGCAGCCTATGCCTGGGCCGACCTGGTCGTCTGCCGCGCCGGCGCACTGACGGTGTCGGAACTGGCGGCGGCTGGTGTCGCTTCCCTGCTGGTGCCATATCCCTATGCTGTGGATGACCATCAGACCCGCAACGCCGGCTATCTGGTGGAAGCCGGTGCGGCGGTGCTCATGCCTCAGTCGGAAATGACGCCGGAGGCGCTGGGGCATACCCTGCAGCCCTTGCTGGGTGACCGCAGGAAACTGCTGGACATGGCAAAGGCTGCCAGGTCTCTGGCTATGCCGGAGGCCACCCGCACGGTGGCTGACCTCTGTGAAGCACAGGTGAAACCATGAGTGAGATTCAGGACATGAATGCAACGCCAAGGGTTCATGCCGCAGAGGCCATGGGCCGCATGCGCCGTCTGCATTTTGTCGGTATTGGCGGCTCCGGCATGAACGGTATCGCACAGGTGATGCTCAATCTCGGCTATGAGATCAGCGGTTCGGATCTGGCCGAGAACGCTGCCACCCGGCGTCTGCAGGAACAGGGTGCTGTGATTTACAAGGGACATGCCGAAGCGCAGGTGCAGGGAGTGGATGCGGTCATCATCTCCAGTGCGGTGACGGAAGAGAATCCCGAAGTCAGGGCTGCCCGGGCGGCGCGAATTCCGGTGGTTCCCCGTGCGGAGATGCTGGCAGAGATCATGCGTTTCCGTTACGGCATCGCCATTGCCGGCACCCATGGCAAGACGACGACTACCAGTCTCGCGGCGACCCTGCTCATCGAAGCGGATCTGGATCCCACTTTTGTTATCGGTGGGCAGCTCAATGCCGCCGGCAGCTATGCGCGTCTGGGGACAGGGGAGATTCTCGTGGCTGAAGCTGACGAGAGTGATGCCTCGTTCCTCTATCTGTTGCCCATGATGGCTGTGGTCACCAATGTGGACCGGGATCACATGGGCACCTATGGTGGTGAGTTCGCCCGGCTGCAGGATGCTTTCGTGGAATTCCTGCATCACCTGCCATTTTACGGGCTGGCTATCCTCTGCATCGACGACGAAGAGGTGCGCAAGCTGTTGCCCAGGGTCACCCGGCAGGTGCTGACTTACGGTACGCGTGAAGAAGCCGACCTGCGCGCGTTAGATATCCGTTACCAGGGTCAAAGCAGTCATTTCAGAG
>DRLF01000418.1 GCA_011051425.1 Thiolapillus brandeum
GACACCCGACCCATCTCACATGCTGTCTACAGCTATTGCGTAACCGCCACATCCGGCACCGGCGCCACCGCCTCGTACGAGGTTGGACCACTCATCAACGGCGATACCTACATACCAAGCTTCTCTCAACAACCGCAATGGCTCAACCCCGGTCTGGGCGGTACAGCCACTGTCGGTGATATCATGCAGTTCAGATTATCTCTTACTAATACCAGCTTGCTCCCTATTCCACCCCGCGTTCGGGTGGGTGTAGGGAACATACCTGCCTGCCTGTCTTTTGCGGACACCAGCAACTTTAACTATATGTCACCAAGTTATTCGGCCAAGTTTTTTGATACAGCATTCGAACCGGGCCACACCGACAGCGTCGAGTTCTCGCTGAATGTCCTGAGCGTGTGTAACGATGCCATGTATCAGGATGGATCCCTGAACTACTACGGCATAAGCACAAGCAGCCCCATACATTACGAGGTAGCAGAAAAACAGTGTGAAACCAGTACCTTGCTGCTCGCCGGACCAACCTATTCAGGAACCGGGACAACCTACTTTTCATCGCAAGCAGCCATCGAAACCGACCCTTCTCCCGGAACCACCATTGCGGTAGAAAATCCTCACAAGCTGATCCTGGAGGCGCCTGTATTCAGGGTCAAGGATGGTGATGATTTCATAATCCGCTCCGGCGCCCGGTTGCGCATCTACGGGAAGTCAGTCACCTGCCACTAGGCCCGCCACGCACTTACCGCTTGACAGCCCGAAGAATGACGAACTTCGGGTTGGACGCCACGAGTTCGGCGTTGCCGAACAGGCGCTTCAGGGTTTTGTGGTAACCCAGATGCCGGTTGCCCACCACCCACAGCTCACCACCTTCTGCCAGCACCCGCCGCGCATCCCGGAACATGGCCGTGGCGATCTGGTCACCCACAACATGCTGCTGGTGAAAAGGCGGGTTGCACAATACCAGCGCCGCCGAACCGGCATCGAAACCAGACAGATTCCATGCCGCATGAAAGCTGGCTGATGCCGCTTTCCCGAAAGCATCCTGCAGCGTCTCCCGGGCCGAAGCGACGGCCATGTAGGACTCATCCACGCAATGCACACTGCTCCCCGGACAGGCCTGCAGCATCATCAGCGCCAGCACGCCATTGCCACAACCCAGATCAATGATGTTACCGGCAGGGGGACATGGCGGCAGATGCTGCAGAAAAAACCGCGTGCCGATATCCAGCTTAGCCCGGGAAAATACATTGGCATGGTTGGTGATCCTGAAGCCCGTATTCTCCAGGGTGTAGCGCGTAGGATAGGGGTTCTCGGGCACGACCAGATCCGGATCGAAACTCACACGGATCAGCCGCGCTTTCTTGCGCGTCAGGGATGTGCGGGTAGGACCCAACACTTTCTCCAGCAGTTTCCACAGACCGGGCTGCATGTTCTTCACCATACCCGCCACGATGACCGTGGTCTGCTCCGAAAGCAGGGGGCGCAGGCGGATCAGTTGGTATTCCAGCAGGGCCAGGGTCTTGGGTGCCCTGATGAGCACCAGGCTCGGACTTTCCGCCGGGACTTCCAGGCTGGTGAGCAACTGCAGCCTTTCCGTGGAAAGTCCGTTCGCACTGTAGTTCTGCCGCGTGGCCTCATGAGCCAGCACGGAATCACTCAAGGACCACACAGCAAACTCATGCAACGCTACCGCCAGGGCGCCGAAACTGTCATTCAATACCAGGGTACGGCTTTGGGTGCCGGGTTTCACTTCCTCCGCCACCGTATCGAGCAGGTATTCATCTGCCGCATCCCAGGCGCGCAGCAGTTCCCGGCGTCGCGCAGGCAGGCGGGTCAACCGATAGCTGCCAAAGGCCGTCTCGAAAAGGGTTTCCGCCTGGGCCATCACACGAACTGCCCCGCGCACCAGCCCGAAGCCCAGGCCCACTGGAAGTTGTAGCCCCCGAGATGCCCGGTCACGTCCACGGTTTCACCGATGAAATACAGGCCGGGGACCTTGCGCGACACCAGGGTACGGGACGAAAGTTCGTTGGTATCCACACCGCCGGTGGCCACTTCCGCTGTCCGCATGCCTTCTGTTCCGCTGGGAACCAGCCGCCAGGTGTTGAGGGTCGCACCGGTTTCCTGGAGCCGTTTCTGCTGGAACTGCTGCAGGGGCCCATCGTCGAACAGCTGCTCGCACAAGGCCTGCGCCAGCCGCCGGGGCAGTTTTTCCGACAGCAGGGTTTTCAGCCGGATATTGGGACGGGCGCCCTGCTCTGCTCTCAGCCAGTCAGCCGCATCCAGGCCGGGCAGCAGATCGATGCTGATGGCATCACCCTTGTTCCAGTAGGAGGAAACCTGCAGGATCACCGGCCCGCTCAGGCCACGGTGGGTGATGAGCAGCTGTTCCCGGAACACCGCACCGTTGCAGCTGACTTCCGCTTCCAGGGAGATCCCGGCCAGATCCCGGAGGAAGCCGAAGGGAAAGGTAAAAGGCACCAGGGCTGGCCTGAAGGGGATACTTTTCAGGCCGAAGCGTTTCGCCACCTGTACGCCGAAATCCGTCGATCCCATGCGGGGGATGGAAGGTCCCCCGGTGGCGATCACCAGGGAATCGCAGCTGAAATCACCCCGGCTGGTCTGCAAGGTAAAACCTGCCTGCCTGTCCAGCGCCAGGATCTCACAGTCATAACACAGCCCGACTCCCGCCCTGGCGCATTCGTCGAGCAGCATATCCACGATGGCCTGGGCGCCCTGCTCACAGAACAGCTGGCCGTGCTCACGCTCTTCCCAGGTCAGGCCATGCTCAGACATCAGCGCCATGAAATCCCACTGCGTATAGCGTGCCAGCGCGGATTTGCAGAAATGGGGGTTTTGGGACAGGTAATTCTCCGGGCTTACATCCAGATTGGTGAAATTGCTCTTGCCGCCACCGGAAATGCGGATCTTGTTCCCTGCCCTGCCCGCCTTTTCCACCACCAGCACCCGCCGGCCACGCTTGCCCGCTTCCATGGCGCACATGAGTCCGGCAGCGCCTGCGCCGACGATGATGACGTCAAAATGCCTGTTCACGGGTTCTCCAGCTCGGACTGAACACATATTATCCGCGAATGAGACGGCGCTGCCTATCATTGGCGGGGCTTTTTCGGCACAATAGCGCCCCATGGAAATCCCCGTACTCTTTCTGAAAAAGAACCACGAACGCCGCCTGCGCGCCGGACACCTCTGGGTCTACAGCAACGAAGTGGACACAAAACGCTCGCCTCTGAAGGATTTTCAGCCCGGCGAACAGGTCGCGCTCATGAATCACGAGGAGAAATGGCTGGCCTGGGCCTACGTGAACCCCAACTCTCTGATCTGCGCACGCATCGTCAGCCGCCAGCAGGATCACCTGCTGGACCAGTCCCTGCTGGTACACCGCATCAAGGTGGCCTTGAGCCTGCGTGAGCGCCTCTACAGCCAACCTTTCTACCGCCTGCTGTTCGCTGAATCCGACGGCATTCCCGGCCTGGTGGTGGACCGTTTCGGAAAATACCTGTCAGTGCAGATCACCACCGCGGGCATGGAGGCACAGAAGGACGCCATCATCGGCGCGCTGAACAAGGTCATCCATCCCTCCGGCATCCTGCTGCGCAACGACGTGGCGGTGCGCGAGCAGGAAGGCCTGGAACGCTACGTGGAAGTGGCCTCGGGAAAGATCCCCGAACAGGTACAGCTGTCGGAAGACGACTGTGATTTCGAGACATCCCTGTTCGAAGGCCAGAAGACCGGCTGGTTCTTTGATCAGGCCAGCAACCGCCGGCGCCTGCTGCCCTGGGTGGCAGGCAAGCGCGTGCTGGATCTGTTCAGCTACGCAGGCGCCTGGGGCGTGCGGGCCGCAAAAGGAGGCGCGACCGCCGTCACCTGCGTGGATTCCTCGGAAAAGGCCCTGGCGCTCGCGACCCGCAACGCCGCGCTGAACGGGCTGTCGGACAAGCTGGACACCCTGCGCAGCGACAGCCTCAGCGCGCTCAAGGAACTCAAGCACGCCGGCGAGCGCTTCGATATCGTGCTGGTCGACCCCCCTGCCTTCATCAAGCGCAAGAAAGACCTGAAGGAAGGCACCCTCGCCTACCGGCGCATCAACGAAGCTGCCATCAGCGTGCTGCGCAAGGACGGCCTGCTGGTGAGTTCGTCCTGCTCCTATCACATGGAAGAGGCGCGGATGCTGCAGACATTGCAGCAGGCCTCCCGCCACCGCGACCGCAGCATGCAGCTGGTGGAACGCGGCCAGCAGGGACCGGATCACCCCATCCACCCGGCCATCGAGGAAACCGGGTATCTGAAAACCTTCTATTTGCGGGTTCTGCCGTCTTTCTGATCCATGATCTATCCTGAAATCGACCCTGTTGCCCTTTCCGTGGGGCCTTTGAAGATACACTGGTACGGACTCATGTACCTGGTGGGCATGCTGGGCGGCTGGGCGCTGGCGCGCTGGCGCATCAGGCACGGTAAAAGCGACTGGACCGCCCAGCAGGTCGACGACCTGCTGTTCTACTGCGCCGTGGGCGTGGTGCTGGGCGGTCGCCTGGGCTACATTCTGTTCTACGGCTTCAGTGACTGGCTGGCTGACCCGACGCGCATCTTCCGGGTCTGGGAAGGCGGCATGTCCTTCCACGGCGGCTTTCTGGGCGTGCTTACCGCCATGTGGCTGTACCAGCGCAAGCACGGAAAATCCTTCTTCGAGCTGACGGATTTCATCGCCCCCTATATCACCATCGGTTTGTTCACCGGACGCATCGGCAACTTCATCAACGGTGAACTGTGGGGCAAGCCCACGGATCTGCCCTGGGCCATGCAGCTGCGCTGCAGCGAATTCGTCAGCCTCTGCCGCGACAAGCTGGGGCTGCCGCCGGGCACGGAATGGACCCCTCCCCTGCATCCCAATCAATTGTATGAGGCCCTGGGCGAAGGACTGTTGCTTTTCATCCTGCTGTGGTGGTTCTCCAGCCGTCCCCGTCCGCGCATGGCGGTGTCTGCCCTGTTCCTCATCGGTTACGGAAGCTTTCGTTTCCTGATCGAGTTCGTACGCATGCCAGACGTACAGCTGGGCTACCTGGCCGGCGGCTGGCTGACCATGGGACAGATCCTGTCCCTGCCCATGATACTCACCGGCATCATCATGATGCTGCTGGCCTACCGCCAGCCCCTGACCCATGCGGAGGCTCACAAATGAAACAATACCTGGAACTGCTGCAGCGGGTGCGCACCGCAGGGGCTCCCAAGGGAGACCGCACGGGCACCGGCACTTATTCCGTATTCGGCCATCAGATGCGCTTCGATCTGAACGAAGGTTTTCCCCTGGTCACCACCAAGAAAATTCACCTCAAATCGGTGATCCACGAGCTGCTGTGGTTCCTCAGGGGGGACACCAACACCGCCTACCTGAAAGACAATGGCGTCAGCATCTGGGACGAATGGGCAGACAAAAGCGGCGATCTTGGGCCTATCTACGGCTATCAGTGGCGATCCTGGCCAGCGCCGGACGGTCGCCACATCGACCAGATCGCCCAGATCGTCGAACAGATAAGGACCACACCGAATTCCAGGCGCATCATCGTTTCCGCCTGGAACCCGGCGGATCTGCCCGACGAAACCATCTCACCCCAGGACAATGTCGCTCAGGGCAGGATGGCCCTGGCGCCCTGCCATGCCTTCTTCCAGTTCTATGTACGCGACGGCCGGCTTTCCTGCCAGCTCTACCAGCGCAGCGCGGATATTTTTCTCGGCGTACCTTTCAACATCGCCAGTTATGCGCTGCTCACCCTGATGGTGGCCCAGGTCTGCGGTTTGCAGCCCGGTGACTTCATTCATACGCTGGGCGATGCTCACCTGTACAGCAATCACCTTGAACAGGCGGATCTGCAGCTGTCCCGGGAGCCTTTCCCCCTGCCACACATGCGGCTGAACGAAACTGTACAGAATCTGGACGATTTCACCTACGAGGATTTCGAAATCACCGACTACACCTGCCACCCCGGCATTCGCGCACCTATCGCAATCTGAGCCGATCGTCACCTCCATCACCAAGTAACCAACTGTTATTGCATGAATATTTGCTCCA
>DRLF01000419.1 GCA_011051425.1 Thiolapillus brandeum
AGCTCCAGTACCGGGGGCGTCTGGACGCCAGCCGCAAGGAGGCGGCACCGGAAGATGCCCGTCGCGATCTGTTCGAGGCCATGAAGCAGGTGGCGGAAACAGGGAAGGGACCCGAAGATCAGATTCCCAGCATGGGGTGCTCAATAAAATGGCTCGGGGAATAAAGGCTTGCTGAAAATAATTCGGTTGCGGCGTTCGCGAGTTCAATTGCGCTGTTTGTTGAGATAGGCTGCTTAACAGTATGAAAACTGTTGTTTTTAAGTCGAAAAAGGTATCTCTGAGGGAATCGAATCTAATTTTAGTTTATGGGCATATTCAAAACATCGGTAGCTTCTGGGATGCTACAAGCGTTATGCTTTCTAAATACTCAGTATAGTTTTTCAAGGGGACGACTAGGCTAGTCCCCGTATGTTCTGAATCCGGCCTTCCAGATTTGCTGTTTGGAGGGAGAGGGTTTTCTATCAGCTTGAAATCATAGGGAGGGGCTTATGTCCTCGCGTAAAGATCTCGCCAATGCTATCCGTGCTCTGAGCATGGACGCCGTTCAAAAAGCAAATTCCGGTCACCCCGGAGCACCCATGGGTATGGCGGATATCGCCGAAGTGTTGTGGAACGGCCACATGAAACACAACCCTTCCAATCCTGCGTGGGCGGATCGTGACCGTTTCGTTCTGTCCAACGGCCACGGCTCCATGCTGATCTACTCCCTGCTGCATCTCACCGGCTACGATCTGAGCATCGATGACCTGAAGGCATTCCGCAAGCTTCATTCCAAGACCCCTGGCCACCCTGAGTATGGCTATACCCCGGGTGTTGAAACCACCACCGGTCCGCTGGGACAGGGCATCACCAACGCGATCGGCATGGCATTGGCCGAGCGCACGCTGGCGGCCCAGTTCAATCGTGAAGGCCACGATATTGTCGATCACTACACCTACACGTTCCTGGGTGACGGCTGCATGATGGAAGGCATCTCTCACGAGAGCTGTTCTCTGGCCGGTGTCTGGGGCCTGGGCAAACTGATTGCTTTCTGGGATGACAACGGTATTTCCATCGATGGCCACACCGAAGGCTGGTTCCGCGATGATACGCCCAAGCGTTTCGAGGCTTATGGCTGGCATGTGATCCGTGATGTTGACGGCCACGACGCCGATGCCATCGACAAGGCGATCCACGAAGCCAAGTCCGTGAACAACAAGCCTACCCTGATCTGCTGCAAGACCGTCATCGGTTACGGTGCGCCCAACCTGTGCGGTTCCCACGATTGCCACGGTGCGCCCCTGGGTGATGAAGAGATCAAGGCCACCCGCGAGAATCTGGGTTGGCCATACGGTCCCTTCGAGATTCCCGATGAAATCTATGCAGGCTGGGATGCGAAAGAGAAAGGCAAGGCGGCTGAAGACGCCTGGGCCGAGAAATTTGCCGCTTACAAGGCTGCCTACCCTGAGCTGGCTGCAGAATTCGAGCGCCGCATGAACGGTGACCTGCCGGACAACTGGCAGCAGGTGGCGGATGATTACATCAAGGCTACTGACGAAGCGGCCGCCAGCCCGGCTACCCGCCAGGCTTCCCAGAAAGCCATTACCGCTTATGCCGCGGCATTGCCTGAATTTCTGGGTGGTTCTGCCGACCTGACGCCGTCCAACCTGACTTCCTGGCCGGATTCCAAGACCATCACCGATACGGTTGCCGACGGCAACTATATTTCTTACGGTGTGCGCGAGTTCGGCATGTCCGCCATCATGAACGGCGTGACCCTGCACGGCGGCTTCATCCCTTTCGGCGGCACCTTCCTGATGTTCTCCGAATATGCCCGCAACGCGCTGCGTATGGCGGCGCTGATGGGTATTCGCAGTCTGTTCGTCTATACCCATGATTCCATCGGTCTGGGCGAAGACGGTCCTACTCACCAGCCTATCGAGCAGATTTCCACCCTGCGCCTGATCCCCAACATGAGCACCTGGCGTCCCTGCGATGCGGTAGAGACAGCCGTTGCCTGGAAATGCGCTGTGGAAAAGAAGAGCGGGCCTTCCTGCCTGATCTTCTCCCGTCAGGGGTTGCCTCATCAGACGCGTTCCGATGATCAGCTGTCCCTCATCGCCCATGGCGGTTATATCCTGCAGGATTGCGATGGCACGCCGGATGCGATCATCATCGCAACCGGTTCTGAAGTGGCTCTGGCCATGGACGCCGCCAAGGAACTGACCGGCGAAGGCAAGAAGATCCGTGTGGTTTCCATGCCCTGTACCGAAGTATTCGATGAGCAGGACCAGGAATACAAAGATTCCGTCCTGCCGCCCAGCGTCACCGCACGGGTGGCCGTTGAAGCCGGTGTGACTGACTTCTGGTACAAATATGTAGGTACCGGCCGGGTAGTGGGTATCGATCGCTTCGGCGAATCTGCACCTGCCGGAGAGCTGTTCCCGCACTTTGGTTTCACCGTTGAACACGTAGTGGGTGCGGTCAAAGGCGTCATGTAATTATTTTCGGTGCTCTCCCCGTGGAGAGCGCCGCTTAGTATTTTTGTGGATAATATTGGAGAAGACTTATGACTATCAAAGTCGGTATTAACGGTTTTGGCCGCATTGGCCGTATGGTATTTCGCGCAGTAACCAATGATTTCCCCGATGTGGAAATCGTGGGCATCAACGACCTGCTGGAAGCTGATTACCTGGCCTATATGCTCAAGTACGATTCTGTACATGGCCGTTTCCCCAAGGACGTTTCCGTTGACGGCAACAACTTCGTTGTCGACGGCAAGAAGATCCGTCTGACTGCCGAGCGTGATCCTGCGGACCTGAAATGGGACGAGGTTGGCGCCGAGATCGTTATCGATTGCACCGGTTTCTTCCTCACCGAAGAAGGCTGCCAGAAGCACATCGACGCGGGTGCCAAGAAGGTTGTGCAGAGCGCGCCCTCCAAGGACGGCACGCCCATGTTCGTCTATGGTGTAAACCACGAAACCTATGCAGGTCAGGCTATTGTTTCCGCCGCTTCCTGCACCACCAACTGCCTGGCGCCTGTCGCCAAGGTACTGAATGACAACTGGGGCCTGAAGCGTGGTCTGATGACCACTGTTCACGCAGCAACAGCAACCCAGAAGACCGTAGACGGCCCTTCCATGAAAGACTGGCGCGGTGGCCGCGGCATCCTGGAGAACATCATTCCTTCCTCCACCGGCGCCGCCAAAGCGGTTGGCGTGGTTCTGCCTGAACTGAACGGCAAGCTCACCGGCATGGCCTTCCGTGTGCCCACCTCTGACGTGTCTGTTGTGGATCTGACCGCCGAATTGGACAAGGAAGCTTCCTATGACGACATCTGTGCGGCCATGAAAGAAGCCTCTGAAGGTTCCATGAAGGGCACGCTGGCTTACACCGACGAGAAAGTGGTTTCCACCGATTTCCGTGGATTCAGCGCTTCCTCCATCTTCGATGCCGGCGCCGGTATTGCACTGGATGGCACTTTCGTTAAAGTGGTTTCCTGGTATGACAACGAGTACGGTTATACCTGCAACATGATGCGTTTCGTGGAGCACGTAGCCAAGAACTAAGCGGTACGGTAATACGGGGTGGATGCCTCCACCCCGTATCCTCAGCACACCAGTCTGTTTCGCAAAAGCCCGTGCTTTTGCAAAATATTCTGAATTTCAACATTCCAGCAGGAGATGTCAGCATGTCTGTTATCAAGATGACCGATCTCGATCTGGCCGGTAAGCGCGTACTTATCCGTCAGGATCTCAACGTTCCCGTGAAAGACGGCAAGGTAACTTCCGACAAGCGTATCCGCGCTTCCATACCTACCATCAAGCACTGCATTGGCCAGGGCGCCAAGGTCATGCTCATGTCTCACCTGGGGCGTCCCACGGAAGGCGAGCCTGCAGAGGAGTTTTCACTCAAGCCTGTGGCGGACTATCTGACCGAGGCGTTGGGCCAGGAAGTGGCGCTGGTGAAAGATTATCTGGAGAAAGCTCCCGAGCTGGACAATGGCCAGGTGGTGCTGCTGGAGAATGTCCGTTTCAACAAGGGCGAGAAAGCCAATGATGAGGCGCTGTCCAAGAAATACGCTGCCCTGTGTGATGTTTATGTAATGGATGCTTTCGGTACGGCTCACCGTGCCCAGGCCTCCACCCATGGTGCCGGCAAGTTTGCTCCTGTCGCCTGTGCCGGTCCTCTGCTCGCAGGCGAGCTGGATGCCCTGGGCAAGGCGCTGCACAATCCCAAGCGTCCCATGGCCGCTATCGTTGGCGGTTCCAAGGTTTCCACCAAGCTTACCGTACTCGAAAGTCTGTCCAAGGTTGTGGATCAGCTGATTCCCGGCGGTGGCATCGCAAATACTTTCATCGCTGCCTGCGGTCACAATGTTGGCAAGTCCCTGTATGAAGCCGATCTCGTGGACGAAGCCAAGCGGCTGATGGAAGCAGCCAAGGCCAAGGGTGGTGAAATTCCCGTACCGACCGATGTGGTGGTGGGCAAGGAGTTTTCCGAAGATACCGAAGCGACGGTGAAAAAAGTGGACGAAGTGGAAGATGATGACATGATCTTCGATATCGGCCCCGAGACCGCAGCGCGCTTTGGCGAGATGATGAAGGCCGCTGGCACCATCGTCTGGAACGGCCCGGTTGGCGTGTTCGAGTTCGATCAGTTTGGCGAGGGCACCAAAACCCTGGGACTGGCGATTGCCGAATCCGATGCTTTTTCCATTGCCGGCGGTGGAGATACCCTGGCGGCCGTGGACAAATACGGCATCGCGGATCGTGTATCCTATATTTCCACCGGTGGCGGCGCTTTCCTCGAGTTTCTCGAAGGCAAGAAATTGCCTGCCGTAGCCATGCTGGAAGAGCGCGCCAAATCCTGATTGCATCCTGCCGGCCGCCGTTTGCCGCGGCCGGTGCAGTATCAACTGAGACCACATATGCCGAGACGTACGAAAATTGTAGCCACACTGGGACCCGCCACCGACGACCTCAAGGTACTTGACGAGGTAATCGCTGCCGGTGTGGACGTGGTGCGTCTGAATCTCTCGCACGGCTCCCATGAAGAGCATGCAGAGCGCGCCGAGACCATTCGCAACCGCTGTCGGGCCTCCGGCAGGCAGGTGGGCGTACTGGCCGATCTGCAGGGACCGAAGATCCGCATCGGATCGTTCAAGAACGGGCCCGTCCAACTCGATGAAGGAGACCAGTTCGTACTGGATACCGCACTGGGCAAGAAAAGCGGCAACGCCGAACGCGTCAGCGTCACCTACAAGGCGCTGCCGGAAGAGGTTTCCCGGGGCGATACGCTGTTGCTGGACGATGGCCAGATCGTACTCTGGGTGGAAGAAGTCATCGATCACGAAGTTCGCTGCAAGGTCACTGTGGGCGGTACCCTTTCTGACAAGAAAGGTATCAACAAGCAGGGTGGCGGGCTTTCCGCGCCTGCGCTGACCAAGAAAGACAAGGAAGACATCAAGTTCGCTGCCAGCATCGAGGCGGATTATGTGGCCGTGTCTTTCGTGCGCAGTGCCGAAGATGTCAACATGGCGCGCCAGCTTCTCCGTGAAGCGGGTGGCAAGGGCGGCATTATTTCCAAGATAGAAAGGGCAGAAGCCCTCGGCACCATCGAAGAGATCATCGAAGCCTCCGATGCCATCATGGTGGCCCGGGGGGATCTGGGAGTGGAGATCGGTGATGCGGAACTGCCGGCGGTGCAGAAGATGCTCATCAGCAAGGCTCGCTCCATGAACTCCGTGGTGATAACAGCCACCCAGATGATGCAATCGATGATCGATTCGCCTATACCCACCCGGGCAGAAGTATTCGATGTGGCCAATGCCGTTATCGACGGTACCGATGCGGTCATGCTCTCGGCGGAAACGGCAGCAGGCAAGTTTCCTGCCAAGGCGGTGGAAGCCATGGTGAGGGTGTGTGCCGAAGCGGAAAAGCAGGCGGCCACCCGGGTATCCGACCATCGCCTGCACAGCATGTTCGGGCGCATCGATGAAACCATCGCCATGGCATCCATGTACACGGCCAATCACCTGGGCGTAAAAGCCATTGCCGCACTGACAGAATCCGGCTCCACTGCCAAGTGGATGTCGCGCATTTCATCCGGTATTCCCATCTATGCCCTGACGTCTCATGTTGCCACGCGACGCAAGGTAACCCTGTACCGCGGTGTCTATCCGGTCAGTTTTGACGTGACCGGCTACAATTCGCAAATGGCGAATATCGAGGTGATCGAGGAACTGCGTCGTCGTGGTGCGGTGCGTGATGGCGATCTGGTGATCATCACCAAGGGTGACCTGTCCGGCGTGGAAGGCGGCACCAATGTAATGAAAATTGTGCGCGTCGGGGATGTTTTTGTTCCTGAATGCGAGTGAGATACAGCGGTCGGTGAGCTGTTGCAGTCGCCGGCCATAACAGTGAATTCAAAATAACCTGAAAAGGAGAGAATCATGGCTCTGATTTCCATGCGTCAACTACTGGACTATGCCGCTGAACACGACTTCGGCATGCCCGCATTCAACGTCAACAACATGGAGCAGGTGCATGCCATCATGCAGGCTGCCGATGAACTGGACAGCCCGGTCATCATGCAGGGCAGCGCCGGCGCCCGTTCCTATGCAGGCGAACCTTTCCTGCGCCACCTGATCACTGCGGCGACCGAGATGTATCCCCATATTCCCATCGTCATGCACCAGGATCACGGTTCCGAGCCTGCTGTATGCCTGCGTTCCATCCAGTCCGGCTTCACCTCCGTGATGATGGACGGCTCCCTGATGGCCGACATGAAAACCCCATCCACCTTCGAGTACAACGTGGATACCACCAAAACCGTTGTGGACATGGCGCACGCCGGTGGTGTTTCCGTCGAGGGCGAGCTGGGCTGCCTGGGCTCCCTGGAGACCGGCATGATGGGCGAGGAAGACGGTCACGGTTCCGATGACAAGCTGGACATGGATCAGCTGCTCACCGA
>DRLF01000420.1 GCA_011051425.1 Thiolapillus brandeum
AAACGTTCACATACACCCTGGTCAGGGCAACGAATATACAACCAACCTGCTATTCCCATCTTTGCTCACCTTAGCAACAAATCACCAACGGCGCTTTCCACCTGTTCGGGAAGGCGATGGGAGGATATACATTTCAGAACAGCGCGGGCCACGTCCACCTGTTCTGGCTTGTATGTGTCCGGATTGTCCACGACATTATGGAGGCTCTGGATGATATACTGCAAAAATATCAGGCGTTCCTGATAGTACTCTTCCGGGTCTGGTTCTCCTTGGGATTCCATCTTCCAGGCTTCGAGCACATGCTCGAAGGCGTCACAAAACTCAGGTACCATGAGCGGCGCTGTATCCCAATCGTGTACAACCTCTGCGCGAAGATAGCGCTCGATGGTAACTATGCACTCCGAATAACTGGAGTCACAGATTTTAATGTATTGCTCATCGGTTTCGTCCGGGTAGTCTTCCCGCCGACAGCGGGTCGGCCCCAGCAAGCGGTAAAGCCGGTGTTCCTCTCCATCGAACAGGGGCAGCAGATCCTCCGACAGATGCTCCAGATCCCGCCCCATCTCTTTGCGAAACCGGTCACGAGCACGGTCCCTCTCGTAAATGTTGTCATACACGTTCAACAGGCGCTGGCTGTTCTTTTCGCTCTTGTCGGGGGTCAGCCACAGCTCATACAGCAGGCGGTCTTGTACCGGCCCCCAATCCGGGTACCACAAGGTTCCTCGTTCCGGCGTGTAGGATTCCCGCTTCCACTTCTCCTGCGGCAATTCAGGGTGATGGGCGCACCCATACATGAAGTAATTCTTCAACATGGTCAATTCCCGCTGGTTAAACACCATATATTTGATACGCCCCTGGAGACGCCGCCATTCGGCCCGGCGGGCTTTCATCCAGGCTGGGTCATCCACGCGCCAGGCGGCGCGCCATTCGGGTAAGGGGTTTTGGTTAGATTGGGTCATGGTATGAATACCCGCGCGTTACAAACTCTTTGCCCGAGAATAAAGCAGGAATCGCGGTTGTACAAGGTTGCATCACCGGGGCAAACAGGCAAGCCCCCGCAACCGGTCAGCTTACCGGTTGCGGCAGCATGTCCCCCGGCAGATAGAACACATAGATGCCCATTTCGTCCGGGCGCTGGATGGTGAAGTCCAGCGGCAGTTTGTGCTGGCGGGCGAAGTCTTGCAGGTGCGGCAACAGGTCTTCGTCCAGACTGGCGCCCTGGCGGTGGTATTCGTATTGCTGTTTCCAGTCGCCAGCCTTGACGGTTATGGCGCAGCGGTCGGGCAGTTCGCCACCGCTGTCGCGGGCGCTGATGCTGACTCGGCCAAGGTCGTCCCTGACCATGGCCGCTACCTGTTTCCAGGCGTCGCGGTAGTAGGCTTTCAGGTCGTGTTCCTCGAAGGGTTCGCTTTCCAGATACAACAGACGGTTGGGCATGACAAACGCCAGTCGGGCGTAAGGGGCATCTTGCATCACGCTGGCGGCTATGTCTCCGGCCTCGTCGCCCCGAAACAGGCTGTGTTTTTCCAGTTTTTGCAGGCGGCGCGCCAATGCCTTGTGGGTCTTGACCGGGCCGCGCAAATCCGTCAGCTTGCGCGCCAATGCTTCCTGCGTGAGCGGCTCCACTTCGGCCAGCAGGCCCTTGATCTCGTCTTTGGACCAGGGCAGCACTTCTTCCGGCCTGGGCGCCTGCTGGCGTTTGAGGATACGCGCCGCATCGCGCAGGTTTTTTTTGTAGTCCGCCTTGATGTAATGGTTTTCCCTGTCGTCGCGAATGCGCCGCCAGAGATGGCACATGCCTTCGGGCAATGCGCCCGATTCCAGGTCGGCGACGAACCGCTGCCGAAACCCGGCCAGACCCGGCTGGGCCATGATCTCTTCCGCGCCGGGATGATCCGGGCCGGTGAGCGGCACCCCGCAAGTGCCGGCTTCATCCCCGCTTTTTTGGCTGGCGTCCCAGTAAATGATGTACTCTGCCTGAACTCCTTCTATGGCCCGCTCATAATGCGCCAGCGTCCATAACAAATCATTGAGAATGCCTGAGGCTGACAGGTATTCATCCGGCGGACACAGGTCGTAAATGCCCCCCGACATGTTATATGGCAAGGCCTCCAGACCTTCCTCCAGCCTGGGCAGCAGGGTCTTCCAGTAATCGTACATGTCCAGGAAACGGTTGGGCGAAGGCCAGAGGCCCGTCAAGGTATGCCACCAAATCAGCAACAAGTCATCATACATCACCCAGGGGTTGTAGGGATTGGGCAGGCTCCGGCCCGCAATGCGAATCCGCGGCTCATAGCGGTCGCCAAACACATAACGAAACCATGCCGCTTCCGCTTCCGGCGTCCAGCCGTAGTCCTGCTGCAACAGATCCGCCCTGCCATCCCCAAGCCGCAAACTGACATACTGGAACAGGACTATGGTTTCCCGCTTACCGGCTATTTCCCACTCGCCAATATCCACGCCCCAGGATGGCAGCAGTTCGCCAAAATAATAGTCCCAGAAGCGCTCGTTCTGGATCGGGTGATAACAGAACAGAAGACCGTCATAACGCGACGGCAGCAGTTTCCACACCCGGTGCTCATCGGCGTTCTCGTAGGTATCCGGACCCTGGGGACCGATGCGCCCGGTCATGAACACTTGTTTGAGCGCCGCGTAAAAAGCACGCGTTTGCACACGCAGATCCTCATCATAACCCGTACCCCAGATCGAGCGCAGCCTGGGGTACGCCACCTTGCTCCAGAATTGCTGGCGTTGCTTTTTCCAGACGGGGTCGTTGAGCAGGGACTGTTCTTCTTCGGTAAGCTTCATATTGACTCCTGTGTGGCGGTTTGAAACCGTTTGTTGCGTTCTGGC
>DRLF01000421.1 GCA_011051425.1 Thiolapillus brandeum
ATCAACTCAGCTGTGGTAGATCCGAAGAATTTCGACGACAGCAGTTTCGTGGATGTGAAATCCGATGTCTGCATCATCCCGCCGAACTCTTTTGCGCTGGCGCGCACCGTGGAGTACTTCCGTATTCCGCGCAGCGTGCTCACCATCTGCCTGGGGAAATCCACCTACGCGCGCTGTGGCATCATCGTCAACGTCACGCCCCTGGAACCCGAGTGGGAAGGGCACGTGACACTGGAGTTTTCCAACACCACTCCATTGCCGGCCAAGATCTACGCCAATGAAGGCGTGGCGCAAATGCTGTTTTTCGAATCCGATGAAACCTGTGAGACTTCCTACCGGGACAGAGGTGGCAAGTACCAGAAACAGAAGGGCGTGACCCTGCCCAAGGCCTAATCCGGCTAGCTTTCATGAATCCGCTGGCCACACCCCTGATGATGGAAAAACCCGTCTCGGTAGGTCGGACTTCAGTCCGACATTGTTCCGTTGTGGCAGCTGTTGTCGGGCTGAAGCCCGACCTACGGTCATGGCGTGAAGCTGCGTCATCACAGGTACAATAAAATCAATAGTTTAGGTCTATTTCCACGCTAAACACCGGGTGCTTTTTCCGTTGCAGATGCTCCGCTCTCTCCTTCGGTGTCATCAGATTCTTCCATCACGGCTTCGCCCGTGTTACCGCCGGTGAGACTCAATACCACGTCCCGGTCCCGCTGATCCTTGATCTGCTCGAAGAAGGAGTATTCGCCATCGGTCACCGTGCGTGAGGTTTCATCAAGCTCGTTTGCCAGCTCCTGCACGCTGCGCACGACGCGAATGAGTTTTTCGCCGGACTTGGAAACTGAGAACATGTTGTTGAGACGGGCTTCGCGAATCTCGTTCTGCAGTTCGATGATGGTGGTTTCCAGCTCGCCTGTTTTGCTGTGCAGTTTTTCGCGTTCCTGCCGCTGCTCGGAGATCTGAGCGTTCAGGCGGGTGACCTCCGCAGTATGGCGGTCTTTCAGTTCCTGGATGCGTCGCTCGTTTTCCTCTTTGACCTGGGACAGTGTCTGTTCCGTTTGCTGTCTGAGCGCCGTGATGGTCTGCTCATGGTCCTGCCGCAGGTTGGACAGGGCGTCAGCCATCTCTTTCTTGAGTTCCCCGATACGCTGTTCACTTTCCTCTTTCAGCCTGTTCATGTTTTCCGCGCTGGAGGTCTCCAGTTTTCCGATCAGCGCGACATGTTCGCTGCGCAGGTTTTCGGTTTCATCGGCATGACTGCTCTTCAGGGAGTCGACAACGCTCTGATGAGCCTTGTGCAGGCGCTCTACCTGTGTGGCATGGCTGTCCTTTTCCTTCTGCAGGTCGCTGGCATGAGCTTTCTGCAGCACTTCCATTTTTTCTTCAAAACTGTGCTGCAGCTTGGTGATGGCCTGTCCGGCTTCCTGTCTGGCGGCGTTGAGGGCAATTTCCTTGCGCTTGTTTTCGTTTGATTTTCCGAGGGCGTAACCGATCCAGACGCTGACAGCGACGATGGCGGCAGCCATGATGAGGACGGGGGCAGTCAACAGGGGGGTGAGGTCCATAGTGCACAACCTGCTTCAAAGGCTTGGGGCTGGAAAAAACGGAAGAATAAAAGCGCTCCTTGCAAATGTCTACGGCAATTGCCCGAAAATCGCTGTTTGTTTGATCTGTGCCTATTTCCTGCTTTTTAAGACTGGGTTAAGAATTTCCGGGCAGACTGCAGGCCATCGCTGAAAGAAGGAATCTAGATTGTGTCCTGCATTGCACCACAGAAATTATATAACACATTGTATTTTAATGAGAAACAGGGGTGTTCCGCGCGCAGCCACGGTGTGGTGCTCATGGACAGATCCCATCCCGGCCGACAGGAAGCGGGAAAACTGGTGCAACTTGTTTTTCTGGATGCATACGGCGTCCCGCGTGAAGCCATGGTGGAGATTGGCAATTTGGCCACAGTCGGTGTTGGGCGCATTTGCTGGATCATCGTGGCGCTGGCGGTATTCCTGCAGGGCGCGGGTTTCAGCCAGGTACCGTTCACTATCATGCCGTTGCTGCGCAACAGTTTCGTTCGGATGGGCTTGCCGCTTTGTTGCCGTCAGGTGTTGGCGAGAATCTGCTGCAACTGTTCCCGAGTGAACTGCTCTTCCACCAGCGGAAACAGTTCGCGTTCTTCCAGGCGGGTGTGATCCTTCAGCAGTTCGCCAAAGGCGGCCAGTTGCCTGCAATCGCCTTGCTGCATTTCACCGGCCATGCTGCGCATCCGGTCGTGTTCGTCAACCAGCTGCACCCCCAGTTCATGAATCTTTCCGTTGAGTGTGGCAGTGATGTCAAAGATGGTTTTTTCCTCGTCGCGGAAATGGCGGTCCCATTCTGCGTCGAAGATATCCAGGATGTGATCGCACAGGGCTTTGCATTTTTCTTCGTCGCCGCCTGCTGCCGTATCCAGACACTGTTTCGCCAGCCGCAGTGACTGGTGATGCTCCTGGGAGAGTGAGATGAGTTCAGGATGTCGTTTCATTGTTTTTCCACCTTGGTGAGTTCCATGCGAACGCGGCCCTTGTCGGTATTCTTCGTCAGCAACAGGGGCATGAAGCCGTGTTTTACCGCAAGCCAGAGGCTGCGGGTTTCCTTGCCATTTGTTGTTTCCACATTGATTTCCAGCGCGAGAAATCTCCCGGCAGGTGTGGAAATGTATTTCTGCAGCTTCTTTTTCAGGGTGATTTCTTTCGTTCCTTCGATGGAAATCCTTTTGAAACGGGCGATACGCTGATTGCTTTCTGCCAGCATTATGGCGCGCAGGATGTAGCTGAGGTGGTCCTGTGTGCCGTCTTCCAGGGCAAACTTCTGTTGCTCCTTGTCACCTCGCAGAGTGAGCTGGTTTTTCTTCCAGTCGAAAAAGAATTCCAGCATCTGGGTGCCTGAGGCATTGCGAACGGCGTAGTAGTAACTGTCGGGTTCCGGGCGGCTATCCTTGAAATGACCGTGGCTGGTTTCCAGTATCTCGTGCTTGACGTCGATGGCAGCCAGCTTTCCCTGGGGCAGGGTAAATGCCTCGAAGCTGTATCCGGTGGAAGGCAGCAGCAGGCTGAACTGGGTTTCGCCTTTCTTTTCATCGTCGAGCAGGAGCTGGTAACTGGCGCTGAACGGCTGCAGGGCATAGCTGCCGGCCGGCAGCAGGAGGCATGCGCAGAACAGCCAGTATCGGTAAAGGATATTCATTGGGTTGCCCGTTCCAGTTGCATGGGAGTGTTCATGATCCTGCCATCCAGCACCACCTGTTGATCTTCATTCAGCGCAAGACGTCCCTGAGCGAACCAGCGTACTGCCAGGGGGTAGATGATGTGTTCTTTTTCCAGGACCCGGGCGGCGAGCCTGTCCGCATCATCACCCGGCAGTATCGGGACGCTGGCCTGCAGGATGATGGGGCCGCCGTCGAGTTCTTCGGTAACGAAGTGAATGCTGGCGCCGTGTTTTTCCACCTCTGCTTCCAGCGCACGTTCATGGGTGTGCAGACCCTGGAATTCGGGCAGCAGGGACGGATGAATATTGAGCATGCGCCCGTGATAATGGCGCACGAAGTCCGGGGTGAGAATGCGCATGAAGCCCGCAAGCAGCACCAGACCCGGCTCATAGCGGTCGATGAGTTCCATCAGGGCAGTATCGAAACTTTCCCTGTCCGGGAAGTCCTGGTGCTCCAGGACTGCCGTGGGAATGCCTGCCTGTTTCGCCCGCTCCAGCCCATAGGCATCTGCCTTGTTGCTGATGACGGCCCTGATGTCGATGGGAAGATCCCGTTCAGCCGCATCGATGATGGCCTGCAGGTTGGTGCCGCCACCGGAGATCAGGACCACGACAGGGAGTCTAGACATACTCGACGCAGGGTGTTTCGCAGTCGCAGCTTTCGATACTGCCGATCATGTACACAGTTTCGCCCTGTGCTTCCAGTACTGCCTGTGCCTTCGCAGCATCCTCCGCTGCCACGCAGACCACCATGCCGATGCCGCTGTTAAAAGTGCGCAGCATTTCCCCGGGATCAATGTTGCCGTTGTCCTGCAGCCACTGGAATACCGCCGGGCGGGGCCAGCTTTTGGTATCGATGTGAGCTGCAGTGTTGGCGGGCAAGACCCGGGGGATGTTCTCGGTGAGACCGCCACCGGTGATATGCGCCAGCGCGTGAACATCGGTTTCCTTCAGCAGCGCAAGCAGGGATTTCACGTAGATGCGGGTGGGCTGCAGCAGCGCTTCTCCCAGAGGCTGGCCATCGAGATCGGCGCTGAGGTCGGCGTTGCTGACCTCGATGACCTTGCGGATCAGGGAGTACCCGTTGGAATGGGGGCCGGAAGAGGCCAGTCCCAGCAGCACATCGCCGGCCTGCACCCTGTCACCCTGCAGGATCTTGCTTTTTTCGACGATGCCGACACTGAAGCCGGCCAGGTCGTAGTCATCACCCTGATACATGCCCGGCATTTCCGCTGTTTCACCACCGGTGAGGGCGCAGCCTGCCAGTTCGCAGCCTTTGGCGATACCGGCGACTATATCCGTGGCGCGATCCACCAGCAGCTTGCCCGTTGCAAAGTAGTCGAGGAAAAACAGGGGCTCGGCGCCGGCGACGATGATGTCGTTGACACACATGGCCACGAGATCGATGCCGATGGTATCGTGTTTGCCCAGCATCATGGCGAGCTTGAGCTTGGTGCCCACACCGTCGGTTCCGGACACCAGTACGGGTTGGCTGTATTGATCTGCCGGCAGTTCGAAAAGGGCGCCAAAGCCGCCCAGCCCTGCAAGCACGCCCGGCCTGAAAGTATTTCTGACCAGGGGTTTGATATTTTCGACCAGTGCATTGCCGGCATCGATATCCACACCGGCCTGCCGGTAACTCAGTCCTTCGGTTGACGGTTCTTGGGAGGACACGCAGCGCTCCTGAAAAAAGCAAATGAGGGGCGCTATTGTATCAAGAATTACGCGGGAGAAATGCGTTCAGTGAGGTGCTGGCCAGGGTCCCGTCATCTATCGATGATGCCACCGGCAGCATTCCGTGAAAAACGCCGTAAACACATCCATGTAGATTTGGCTGCGGCTTCCGTGCCGCAGCCATTTTCACGGACTGCCACTGGTACCGTTTTCAATGACTTACCTTGATATATGACACGGTCCTGAGGTGCTGGCCGGTGGTTGGCCAGCACCGGGGATTACCAGTAGAATGGCGGGATGAAAAAATTCAGCGCACTGCTCCTCTTCCTGCTCGTTCTTCTCCTGCCCGCGGCGGCCCTGCCTGCATCACCGGGGTTGTATTCGGCCGAAGTGCCGGTAACGGATCCCAGCCCTGAAGCCCGCAAGGCAAGCATCCGTGAAGCCTTTGAAAAAGTGCTGATCAAGGCTTCCGGTTATCGCAGGCTGAAAGGCCGAAAGGGTATGAAGACTTTGCTGAAACACGCGGAAGATTACGTGCAGCAGTTCCGCTACAGAAATGAAGTGTCAGATGCCGGGGACGAGCCGGGCAAACGCCTGATGTGGGTGGCCTTCGAAAAGAGTGCAATCAAAGAGGCATTACAGCAGTTGGGCCTGTCTGTGTGGGACAAGGGGCGGCCGGAGGTGCTGTTGTGGCTGGCGCAGGAGAAGGGAGGCAAGCGCGCCCTGCTTGATCCCGAAAGGGACGTGAAAGTGGTGCAGGCGGTGAAAAACGCGGCGCAGCAGCGGGGGTTGCCGTTGCTGTTGCCTATCATGGATCTGGAAGATCAGACCGCATTGCGTGTCAGTGATGTCTGGACGGTGAACCGTGATGGCGTCGAAGCGGCATCGGCCCGCTACGGTGATCAGCTTGTTCTGCTGGGACGTTTGCGCAAATCCGGCAAACAGTGGAAGGCGAAATGGACGTTGCTGTTGCCCGACCGGCAGCAGGACTTCAGCAGTTCGGCCGGCACAGAAGAAGCTGCGCTCGGTGGTGGCATCGACAAGGTCATGGACTGGCTGACAGATCAGTTCGTGCCCCGCAGCGATGCCGGAGAGGCCGGGACGGTGATGCTTCGCTTCCTCGGGGTGGGTGGTTTGTCCGACTATGCAAGGCTCATGCGGTTGCTGGACTCGCTGGATGTCATTTCGGAATACGCCATCGAGGAATCTACCGGTGACCAGCTGCTGATACGGGCCAAAGTGCGGGGCGGGAAAGAAATCCTTACCCAGAGGCTGTCCCTGGAAAACACACTGGCGCCGGTTGCCAGTATTCCTGACGACGAATCGCTCACTCCGGACAGCCTGGAGCTGACTTACCAGCTCAGGTAGCCCATGCTTCAGCCGAAAGATATTCCCAATATCATCAGCATTGCCCGCGTGGTGCTGGTGTTTCCTGTGATCTGGCTGCTCCTCAATCACCATTATCAGAGCGCCATGCTGTTGTTCTTCGTGGCAGGCATCTCCGATGCCCTCGACGGTTTTCTTGCGCGGCAGTTCAGGTGGCAAAGCCGCCTCGGCGGTATTCTCGACCCCCTGGCAGACAAGTTTCTGCTGGTCTCGTCCTATCTCTGTCTCGGATGGCTGCATGCGCTTCCCTGGTGGCTGGTGGGGCTGGTGGTGCTGCGTGATGTGATCATCGTCATGGGCGCCGTGGCTTACAATTTTCGCGTGGAGAAACTGGATGCCCAGCCCAGCCTGGTGAGTAAGCTCAATACCGGTTTGCAGATCCTGCTGGTGCTGATGGTGGTTTATGATCTGGGGTTCAGTGCCTTGTCGGAAAGCTTGCTGCAGGGAATGATGTGGACAGTGGCCTTCACGACCCTGTGGAGCGGTCTTGGATATGTCGTCAGCTGGGGACGCAAGGCGGGCAAGCAGATAAGGCACTGACCGTCTCCCCGGAAACCGGGGAGACGGACGGTTTCAGGACTTGCGTGCGGCCAGGGCGATGATGATGTAGGACCAGCCGTGAAAGATCATCTCGATGGCGATGAACAGGCCGATGACCCATAGGCCGGATACCGGCCAGTGCAGGAAGATGAGCAGTGCCAGCAGCAGGGAGACAAGACCCGCAACCAGCAGCCAGCCCCAGCCCGCTTCCGGTTTTTTCTCGAAGGCGGCGATGATGCGTATCACGCCCAGGGCGCTCAGCAGGCCGGCGATCATGGCCGTCGTCAGGGCAGAGGCCATTGCCGGGTTGTTGATCACCCAGATACCTGCAATCACGTACAGAATGGCCAGCAGTATATTCAGGGTCAGCTCTGTACCGGTCTTTCCTTTCCTGTCCTTTATCGTATAGAAAAGGGAGAAAACACCGCCCACGAGCAGAAAGGCGCCGAGGAACAGGATGCTGGTGAGTGTCAGCGCGACTGTCATGCCGAGACCGATGGTGCCCAGCAGGACGAACAGGATGCCGACGGTCAGCAGCCAGCCCCAGTTCTGCCGCGCCACTTCCATGCGGGTTTGTATCGCGTCGTTCAGTTCTTTGTCGTTGGTCGTGTTCATTGTTGTTTTCCAGTGATGTTGTCGGGAGACTCTGGCTCAAATAGGGGCGCACATCCGAAGTTCAAGACCTGCCCGGCAAATGAGCGTCCATCATTTGTGGAGCTCCATGGGGCTGAGTTTCCAGATGTCTTCATTGTAGTCCTGCATGGTCCTGTCGGTTGAGAAGAAGCCGCTGCAGGCGGTGTTCATGATACTCATGCGGGTCCAGTGCTGCTGATCGCGATAGGCGTTGGCCGCCTGTTGCTGTATTTCGATGTAACTGCGGAAGTCCGCGACGGTCATCCAGGGATCATGGGGGTCTTTCATCGAGGCAATGACGGCGTCGAATATACCGGGTTCCTCGATATTGAAGTGGCCGCTTTCGAGAAGATGGAACACGGCCTTGAGGTCTTCATCCGCGGCAATGATGCTCTCTGGATCATAATGTGCCCGCATGGCTTCGACTTCATCCACCTTGAGTCCGAACAGAAAAAAGTTGTCGGAACCTACAGCGTCGAGTATTTCGATGTTGGCGCCGTCATAGGTGCCAATGGTCAGTGCGCCGTTCATCATGAATTTCATGTTGCCGGTGCCGGAAGCCTCCTTGCCAGCCGTCGAGATCTGCTCGGACAGATCTGTGGCCGGTGCGATCACCTCCATGCTGGATACGCGGTAATTGGGCAGGAAGGCGACTTTGAGCTTGTCCCCCACTTCCGGGTCGCAGTTGATGATCTCGGCGACATTGTTGATGAGCTTGATGGTGCGTTTGGCCATGAAGTAGCCGGGGGCCGCCTTGCCGCCGATGAGCACGCAACGGTTTGTCCAGTCCAGGGTGTCGCCCCGGCGGATACGGTTGTAGAGATGAATGATGTGCAGCACGTTGAGCAACTGGCGCTTGTATTCGTGGATGCGTTTTACCTGCACGTCGAACATGGAATCCACGGCGAAGTCCACACCACACTCCTTTTTCACCAGTTTGGCCAGCCGGGTCTTGTTGCTTCGTTTGGCGGCCTGCCATTGTGCGTGGAAAAGCTTGTTGTTGGCGCTGCCGGCAAAAGGCTTCAGTTTTTCGATCTGCGACAGATCGGAAATCCAGCCGTCACCGATCTTGCTGCTGATCAGTGCTGTCATTTCCGGGTTGGCGTGAGCGATCCAGCGCCTGGGTGTGACGCCATTGGTCTTGTTGTTGAATTTTTCCGGCCACAGCTCGTAGAAGTCCCGGAAGAGGCCTTTCTTCAACAGGTCGGAATGCAGTTCGGCGACCCCGTTCACGGAGAAACTGCCGACGATGGCCAGGTAGGCCATGCGCACGGATTTTCCGTGATCTTCCTCGATGATGGACATGCGCCGCCGGCGGTCGCTGTCCCCGGGCCAGTGAATGGCGACCTGTTTGAGAAAGATGGCGTTGATGTCGAAAATGATCTCCAGCAGCCGTGGCAGCAGACGTTCGAACAGTTTCACAGACCAGCGCTCCAGTGCTTCGGGCAGGAGCGTGTGGTTGGTATAGGCCATGGTATTGCTGGTGATTTCCCAGGCCTGATCCCAGGACAGGTGCTTGTCATCGATAAGAATGCGCATCAGTTCCGCAACCGCAATGGCAGGGTGCGTGTCATTGAGCTGGAACACGTTTTGTGCGGCAAAGTTGCTGTAGTCGTCGCCGTGGACCATTTCCCACTGGCGGACGATATCCTGCAGGCTCGCAGAAGCCAGGAAATACTGCTGGCGCAGGCGCAGCTCCTTGCCGTTTTCACTGGAATCGTTGGGGTAGAGCACCATGGTGATGTGTTCGGCATCGTTCTTGGCGGCGACGGACTCGGGATAGCTGCCGGCATTGAATTCATCGAGGTTGAATTCGTCGGTCGCAGTGGCTTTCCACAGCCGCAGGGTATTGACCACACCGTTCCTGTAGCCGGAAACCGGCACGTCGAAAGGAATGGCCAGCACTTCTTCGGTATTCAGCCAGCGGGTTCTGGGTTCGCCGCGGCGATTGGTGAAATGCTCGGTGTGTCCGCCGAAATGCACGCGCTGGGTGTATTCCGCACGCTCCAGCTCCCAGGGGTTGGTGTCCCGGAGCCAGTGGTCCGGTTCTTCCACCTGGTAACCGTTCTGGATGTGCTGGCGGAACATGCCGTATTCATAACGCAATCCGTAGCCCAGCACAGGCAGTTTCAGGGTGGCGCAGCTGTCCATGAAGCAGGCAGCCAGACGGCCGAGACCGCCATTGCCCAGCCCGGCATCGGGCTCTTCCGACTGAATTTCTTCCAGGGAGAGGGAGAACTTCTGCATCGCCTCGGCGGACTGCTCTTCGATATCCATGTTGAGCAAATGATTGCCCAGAGCGCGGCCGATGAGGAATTCGAGGGACAGATAGTAGGCGCGGCGCTGTTTGGACAGCCGATGCTGCAGCCAGGTGTTGCGCCAGTCTGTCATGATGCGGTCGCGAACCG
This sequence comes from Thiolapillus brandeum, assembly GCA_011051425.1. Classification (GTDB taxonomy): domain Bacteria; phylum Pseudomonadota; class Gammaproteobacteria; order Chromatiales; family Chromatiaceae; genus Thiolapillus; species Thiolapillus brandeum_A. Next base: position 9,879 of record DRLF01000421.1, read on the forward strand.
TCAACGACAGTGCTTCATAGAGATAGTGGGGGTTGCAGCCCAGAAAGCGTCCCAGGTGATGAATCAGGTAGCGCCTGAAATCATGTTCCAGCGCTTTGGCGTCCGTAGGGAGTTTTTCAGTTTCCGGCAGTACGCAAAGGTCGTCTTGAGTATCGTTCATGGTTTGTTGTTCGAGGGGTCTGTAATTAGGCTTGAGTAACTGACTATTGTAACGGCAAACGCCGACGGTGGGGGAAATGGGAAAAAGGACCCCAAAAAAAGACCGGACGTCCCTTGCGGGGGCCCGGCCAAAACCAGCGTCTTGCGGAGGGTTTGCTGGTAAGCCTCTAGGAATTGCTTGTACCGTCAGAAAATAGCGAGGATCTGAACCGAAAAGCGGTCATCCATGTCGCCGAGTATCTGGTTCGGAGCGGCGCCGGATGAAAATCCCGGTGCTTCGGCGCTGCGGAACTCGTAGTTGGCGATCAGCCTGGCTTTCTTGTTGAAGAACCACTGGGCGCCGACGGTCCAGGTTTCGAAGTCCCGCTGGCCCAGCCTGGTGTCCGTGCCCCGGTGCAGGATGTCATAGCGCAGATCCAGCTCCAGTTGCGGCAGCACTTTGTAGCCAACGTCCGCGTACCAGCCATCGGCCTTGTCGTCCGGCAGCATGTTCAGGGATGCTCTGGCGGTGCCGGCGTTGTTCAGGCTGCCGGCTACCGCGCCACCGTCGCTGCCGTTGAAGATCATGCCGTCCGCCCAGGTGAATTCAGCCGCGCCGCGCCACTTGCCCTTGAGGTAGGTCGTACCAAAGCCCCAGCGGTTGCGGTCGAATTCCTGTTCTTTGGCGGTACCGAAGGCATAGTCCAGTGTGCGTTTGCCACCGTTGTACCAGGCGAACATCTTCCAGCCCTGGCGACGCGCCTTCTTGCCGCCGAATACCAGCTCGGACGCCCAGTACAGGTAGTAGTCCTTGTTGCTGTCGTTGTCGCTCCAGTCAATACCGTTGCCGTTGCCTATCATACCGGCATAGCTGTGTTCCCAGCTTCCGCTCTTGAAGGTATCGAAGACCTGTATGCCGATGTCACGGAAGGCGCCGATGGCGGAAACAGGGGCATTGGTCACGTCCTTGTCAGCACCCTTGCGGCTGCCGTCTTCGGCCAGGAATCTTTCGAGGAGTTGTTGATTGGCCATGTTGGTGAAATTGACATAGTTGAACACGTGAATGGCCATCAGACCCTCTTCCGAGCCCGGGGTCTTGAACAGACCCACGCGGAAGCGGGCATGGGGTATGTAGTTGAAGGTCACGCTGGCGTCCGTGGCCTTGACCGCACCGCCGCCTCCGAGCTTGGTGATGCCGTTGTTGCCTGCTTCAACCAGCAGAAAATAGTTCACGCCGCTGTCCAGGCCGAAACCCGTGCCCCTGACACCGAGACGGGCGCGGCGGATCTGGAAAGTGTTGTTGGAGTCGAGATCCGGGCCGATCATGTTGAAAGCGGCATCCTGTCCTTTCCAGGGGCCGGCAGCCAGTTCAGTGCCGTTGGTGGACTGGAACTCGGGCTGGATGAAACCCCAGACTTTCGCTCTGGGTGCAGCCGATGGATCTTCCGTACTCTGAAGCATGAGCCAGTTGGCAGCATACAGATTGCCGGCAGTAAATGATGTGGCAAGCAAAGCCGCACATCCCAGTATTTTTTTCATAGGAAATCCCCCTTTTGGATTGTGGAGTTTGGTGTTTTCTTACAGATGTGTTTTGTTACGGTTTGACCAGGGTGTAGCCTTTGTCCACCAGATCCATGATGCGCACCACGCCTGCGGATACACGGGTGGAATGCGGGTTCAGGGCCGGTTCCTTGCCCAGTTTCTTGGTAAAAGCCTTGATGGTGTTGGAGCAGGCAGCGAAGCGTACGCCCTGGCTGGAAAGTCCGTCGATCCGCGACAGATTGCTGTTGTCCGCCAGCAGCAACCGCAGGCCGGGGCCGAAGGCGACGATCTCGATGTCTATCTTGTCCTGTCCGTAGTGCTTGATGAGGTTGTTGGCGACATTCAGCACCAGTGTCTGTTTGAACGGGTTGGGATCACTGATCTGCAATACCACATGCTTTTCGGCGAAAGGCTTGTCATCAGTACCTTCCTCGGCAACGGCGCCGAGGCTGAAAAAAAGCAATAGCGACAGCAGGATCAGCGGTCTCAAAATAGAAATTCTTGTTTTCATGTTCTCCTCTCCGGTTTTGTGCTGTAAGTGACCAGAAAGATGCAGGCAGGAAGGCGATTTATTCCCACCGGAACGAAAAAATATTTTTTTTGGATTGAATGGAATATTTATTGCAGATGGTGCATCTTTCATAAAAGCGGAGGAGTGTTACATGATTGATTTTTACCTCCCGTTGAGCCTGAAAAAACAATTAATGGGTGAACGGAACAAACTGTATCGGCTGGCGATGTCGTGGTGTGGTGATCGCATGCTCGCGGATGATCTCGTGCAGGATTGCCTTATCCGGGCCTGGCAGAAGCGGCGTCAGCTTAAAGACCGGGAAAAAATGCATGCCTGGATGTATCGTATCCTGCACAATTGCTGGATGGAGCATCTGCGCCGCGCCAGACCCACAACGGATCTCGAGCAGGTGCCGGTGGAAACGGGCGGCAGCCTGGAAGGCAAACTCGAGCAGCAGCAACTGGCCGCCCGGGTGCGTCAGGCGGTAGGCCGTTTGCCCCTGGGGCAGCGGGAGGTGGTCACCCTGGTGGATCTGGAAGAGTTCCGCTATGCGGAGGTTGCCGAGATACTGGATATACCCATCGGCACGGTGATGAGCCGCCTGAACCGGGCCAGAAAGACTCTGCGGACGGAACTGCTGCACCTGCAGGCGCCTGTAGTACGTGAGGAAACTGTTTTGAGGCGAGTGAAATGAACAAATACAGACCGGAAGCGATGCATGAAAAACTCAATGCGCTGGCCGACAACGAGCTGAATGCACGGGATACAGAGACACTGATGGCCCAGCTTGACCGGGATGAAGAGCTTCGCGGTGAGCTTTGTGACATTCGCCGGGTCAAAGACCTGCTGCAGTATGCTTATCCGGAAGAGCCTGTGGAGAAAACTGCTGCACGAAAATCCACTTATCTGGCACGCGCTGCCGCCGTGCTGGTGCTGGTGCTGTCCGGCTTTGCCGGGGGATGGATGCTGTCGCCTGATATGGGATCGCCTGATCAGGGATTCCGTCTGACAGATGTGAATGCAGATGCAATGAAAGTGGTTTTGTACCTGGGTGATTCCGATCCAGACAAGTTTTCCAAGACGCTGCAGACCGCTGAGGAATTGCTGAAGCGTTACGAGACCAACGGCACGGAAGTCTACGTGGTGACCAGTGCGGGTGGTGTGGACCTGCTGCGTACGGCCACCAGTTCGGTTGCCGCCGACATCAGTGCGCTCAAGGAGCGTTATGCTTCCCTGCATTTTGTCGCCTGTAACAACACACTGTTCAACCTGAAGAAGAAAGGTCAGCCCATTCAACTGGTGAACGAGGCCGAGGTCGCGCCTTCCGCGGTGAGCTTCGTGGTCGATCACCTGAAGAAAGGCTGGACCTACATGGCCATCTGATCCGAGGTCGCTGCCTGCAAGGTTTTCAGGTTATCTCTGAATACAGCTGAATATATTCGCTGGCGCTTTTGGTCCAGCCGAAGTCTTGTGCCATGGCTGTGCGTATCAGCTTGTGCCATTCGGCGGTGTTCTGATACAGCTTCAGGGCACGTTCCACGGCATGCAGCATGGATGCTGCACTGGGTTCGTGGAAGACGAATCCTGTTGCAGTGCCGTTTTCCAGGTTCTCCTGCGTCGCATCCACGACCGTATCCGCCAGGCCGCCCACATGGTGAATCAGGGGTGGCGTGCCATAGCGCAGGCTGTACATCTGATTCAGTCCGCAGGGTTCGAAGCGGGAAGGCATGAGGAACACATCTGAACCGGCCTCGATGCGATGGGCCAGTTCTTCCGAATAGCCCAGGGTCAGCAGCAGCCGTTGTGGATAGAGGGCTGCCATTTCCCGCAGTGCGCTTTCGTAGTGTTTTTCCCCGGAACCCAGAATCACGATTCGGGCATCATGGTTGTCCAGAATGGAAGGGATGATCTGCAGGAGGAGATCCACGCCTTTCTGTTCCACCAGTCTGCCGATGAAGCCCAGCAGCGGAGCATCCAGCTGGTCATCCTGCAGGAACAGGCCCAACTGCTCCAGCAGCGCCTGCTTGTTACTGCGTTTGCCCGCAAGATAACGGTGTTTGAGTGAATAATGGACAGGCAGATAGGAATCGGTGGCCGGATTCCAGATGTCCTGGTCTATGCCGTTCAATATGCCCTTCAGCTTGTGATGGTTGGAGCGCAGGACGCCGTCGAAGCCATAACCAAAGCCCG